>DDSI01000276.1 GCA_002343335.1 Bacteriovoracaceae bacterium UBA2394 | reverse complement strand
CATTTGGATTCATGACGACTCCCAAACGATCCCAAATATACCAATAGTAATTTACACCGAAGCCCGCCGTTCCAACTTGGGTGCGAGTGAAGCCTGTCTTCAAACTGGCAAGCGGATAAAAAAGGTAGAAGTCTACAATCCTCTCAGTTTCGGAAATATCATAGTCACTGGAGTAAGTAGGAGCTGGGAGCCCTAATGCTAGACAAAGAACAACAGCTTGGAACAATTTAGGCATTTCATCGCCCCGAAAATACAATGATGCTGGTGGCCAATGAGATAAAGGCCGTTACAACGGTTAGGTGATCTTGCCAAAACTTAAAGGTCTTCTCGGGAATATGAATTGTATCTCCTGGTTCCAAGGCCATACGAGATCGAATTCTTTCCTGTGAACCATCCGCTTTATAGACAACCGCTTTTGAAAGATCTGCTCGAGAGGTAAGCCCTCCGGAAGCTCCAATATATTCTTCAACCGTCATAGAGATCTGATAAAGAACGGGTCCCGGAGTTCGCACTTCCCCCGTGACGTAAATCGCGGCCGCTTTCGATGGAATGAGTAAATTGGATGCTGGAATAAATATTTCATCGCTCTCCTGCACGGCGAAATCGTTTAAAATGTAGCCCTGTTCACTACCCCTATTTTCGACGGTGTGAAAAACCCGGAGTTGCTTCCGCTCTCCATTGGGCATGAGTCTTGAAACTCGGATGGGCGCTCTAAGATCTGCATACACACTCAGCCCACCCATTTTCTTGATGATTTCCCTTAGCAGATTCGTTTCTTGAATTTCGAAAGTGCCTGGCTGAACGATCGATCCAGTCACCGTCACAAACTTGGTCAAATGGGGCACAAAGATAACATCATCGTTTGTGATGAAGGGGTTCGGTTCAAAGGAAGCTTCGTTAAGATATTTGAGTAAATTGATTCGAATGACCGCGCCCTTGCGACGAAGTTCAATGAATTGGCGCGAGCCCGTGGGACGGACGCCTCCGGCCGCTTCGATGACCTGACTCACCCGATAATTGGCAGAGGCATTTACAGCCCCCGGTCGATTCACATCCCCTAAAACATACACATTGAATTCTCTACTTCGATGAAGAGAGATCGTGAAAAAGACATTCTTAAGGGAGGCGTTAAGTTTCTCAGTGAGCCGCTGGATCAATTCTTGATAGGTAATTCCGGCCGCTTCAATCACTCCGATTCGCGGTACAAATAATTTCGATTCCGAATTGATCTGGATAACGATCGCGTCTTCGATACGCCCCCAAAAGTTCACTAAAAATTGATCCCCCGGTCCGACTGGATAGTGGGGATCTACATACAGACTCGTGGGAGTGGACTCGGTTTTTGTTTTATCTAATTGAAAATTTCGAGGGAAAAGAGTGGTGCGATTGCTTCGAAAAAAGTCTTCCGTAGAGGGTGTTTGGAGCTGGGGGTCCCGCGTTTGAATTTGCTGAGGCTGAGGAAGACGAGAAATCGAACTATCCGATTCAGTCTGAGCGTTGAGGCCGCTGCAAAGGGCTAGGATAGCTATTACTACCGCGAAATGCCGTGGGCGAAAGGGGCACATAGAGAGAGACTCATAGTGGTTTAAGCGGAAAAGCGCAACTTAATACAAGGTCACTCTCCGTGGTCTCCCGCCTATTTAACCCCCTGAAACCACTTCTCTTTTGCCATCTTGAGAAAGACTACTTCGCCACGTTTCGTACATGAAACCAACACTGGTTTCCACTCGAAAATTCTCTAGAATCTTTTTTCGAGCTTCTCGCCTTACATTTCTAACCAACAACTCATCGGAGAGCACACGGCAGATAAATTCGCTGATTTCTCGCGGATCGCTAGAGTCGAGAATAAATCCATCCTTACCCGACTCAATTAATTCTTCGATCCCTGTGGAACGAGAAACGAAACAGAGGCAGCCATGCAACATTGCCTCCTTCACAATATTGGGTAAGCGCTCCCCCCCGTAAGTACTGAAGAACAAAAAAATCTGAGCACTCGCTAGTTCTTTCATGACTCGTCCCTGATCAACGTGACCTAAAAATTGAACGACCCCTTCCAACTGAAGTTTTTTGGCGAGCGTTTGGAGGCTTACCTTTTCTTCCCCTTCGCCAAACATCTTTAAAGAAACCGAAGCGCGCTGATGATAAAGCTTCTCGACAACCGAAAGAACGAGATCAAAGCGCTTACTCCCAATGAGACGTCCACCGGATACAATGGAACCATTCACTTTTTCCGCCGGCGGAAGGTCGAGTCTCGCGATGTCCACGCCTCGATATGCCACGCGAATTTTTGAGGAAGCAATTCCCAACGCTTCAAGCGCTGGAAGATTACTTTTGGAGTGTGTCCAAACACTTTGGGCCGCATTGCCGACAATTTCGCTAAAGGGATATCTAAGCTCTAGATCGTAAGCGCCTAAAAAAACTGAAATTTTTTGCGAAGGATCGGTTTTCAAAAACAATAAACCAACTAAAGAAGGAAAATGTCCCCAGAACAAATGAAGCATGTCCGGCTTAAATTTTAGAACCTCATGAAAAATTTCGATACTGCGCGGAATGAGACAAAGAGATTTCAAAAGAACGATCGGGCGTCGATACAGCAACTTCCAGCATTGAAAAAAGAGATGTGCAAATAACTTGGGGCTTAAAAATAAACTTTCAAAGAATGGGAAGATAACATTGGAGGCCGCGTGAGAGATTGGAATGCGTTGCAAATCTCTTTCCAACACCAAACTCGAATACTTTTCATGCGGTCCTCGCATACAATACACACTCACCTCAGCGCCAAGTTTTTCCAACGTGCGCACATCGTGAGAGGCAAACGTCTCAGAGGGCGCTGGGAACTGCATGCAAATGTAAGCGATTTTCATCGCTTGGACCTCACCATCGCATGAACACTAACAAGACACGCCAAAACGAGGCAGTTTATAAAAGAGAGGCGAACCTGCTCAGAGAAATTGTTACCGACTGATGCAATGGGCATCGTTAAGAGCCACGAAATAAAACTCATGATCAAGACTCGATGCTGAATAGAAAGAGAGTGCATTGTTCGAAAGCCCGCAGCGCATGCGAGAATGATCGGCAGAAAAAAGACTCCGAGCAGTCCCACAAAGCCGTAGCGAAAAATGAAATAGGTATAAATCGATTCGGGATATGGCATGATGGTTTTTGACGGCCCATTTCCAAAAAAGAAAATGAATGGATCCTCGCTGGCCCTATCCCAAGCAAACTCGAGTTGCTTCTGACGGCTCTCTAAAGGCTTTAGACGTTTACCCTGAAGTACCTTTTCAAATCCTGCGGCCAAATAACCAATTTCATCTCTGTAAACCAAGTAGACTGTGGTGATGCTTGAAACGAAAAGTACGATCCCAAAGACGAAAATGAAAAAATGCTTTGGAACGATTAACTTCCTTAATCTGGACCAAGAATTAATGGCCAACATACAAGGAAGAACAAAGAACATTCCTACAAGCATCGCACCCGCAACGGACCGACTCTGAGTCATCACCAGCAATAGCAAGCTAATCATTAGCCCAGCACTTGATTTCCATCGACCACTCGAAATCAAAAGAAACCGATAACCAAAAAAGTAGATGAGAAGCGTCATCGCGAATGCCAAGTCGTAAGGATTGGAAAATGGCGCTGCCAATCGACGAGTAGCTATGACTTCTCGTTGGGTGAAAAACGAAACGAAGGGATGCAAAGGAGGAATCATGGTGAGAATTCCTAAAATGAAGGCTTCAAAGAAGAAAATGACGAGGAAAGTTTCTACCAATTTGAGATCAGAAACACTTCGAAACCAAGAGATGAAAAAAACTACCAAAAGAAAATAAAGAACAGGTCGATGAATCTCATACAGATCTCTTCCAATAACGTCTTCAGACAGAAATAAAGAGGATCCCAGAATCAGAAGTGCATAAAGAGCATAGATGCCGAAAAAGACCTTAATCCACGTCCATCGTTCTTTTTCCGGAAGCGAAATTTTTCCACCATGTAAAAGCAAAATAAAAAATGCGGACAGAACGATGAGGCCGCCGTTGACCAACATAGCTCCGGTCTTATCCAAAATGGCATCAAAGGTAGGGAAGAACAGGGCAAAAAGCGCAAGCGACCAGAAGGCGAGATTGTGCTTGGACACCCGGGTAGGAAGGACCATGAAATAAGATAGGACAGATCAATCGAATCATGTACAGCATAAAGCCGTACGAGGACTCATGGAATCACTAGTTTCAATCGTAATTCCCACCCACAATTCCGAGACGTCTGTACTGGACACTTTAGAATCGGTGCGCGACCAAACCCATCGCGATTGGGAATGCGTTATCGTGGACGACGGATCACAGGATAAAACGGTCGAGATTGTTCGACTATTTATCCAATCCGATCCTCGATTTAAGCTGGAAACATTTCAGAAAAATAAAGGGCCTTCTGCCGCCAGAAACTTCGCGATCGAGAAGTCGAAAGGTCGGTGCATCGCATTCCTAGACAGCGACGATCTTTGGCATCCCGAAAAATTGGAACGTCAACTTGCCTTCATGAAGGAAAAGAACGCCGCCTTTACATTTACTGCATATAAATTTTCTAGCCCCTCGGGTGTTCGTCAACAGTTCTTCAACGTCCCAGCGGAAGTGGCCTATAAAGATATTCTAAAAAGTTGTCCTATCTCTTGTTCCACGATTATTTATGACACCAAAATGTTGGGTAAGGTTTATATGCCAAGCATTTTAAAGCGACAAGACTATGGACTTTGCCTGCGGCTCTTAAAATTGACTCCCAAGGCCTTCGGACTCGATGAATTTTTGAGCGAGATACTCATTCGACCGGGTTCCGTGTCCTTTCAAAAATGGAAGGCCGCCCAATATCAATGGCAAGTTTATAGGGACGTTGAAAACCTCTCCCTTCTTTCTTCTTTGTATAATTTTTCTCACTATGCCTACCGTGGGGTGAGGAAGTATGGACTTTCTAGGTTGGTATCGAAGCCTGGAAAATGAGTTCATTCGGTAAAGATATTTTTCTCCTCATTCGGTCATCGACTATCACGAGATCGCTCGATGTTCTTCGTGGCGTGGTGGTGATGAAGTTTGTGACGCCTGACATGCTGGGTTTACTGGACGTCGTCAATCAGGCAAAAGCGCTGGCAAAGTATGGTGACTTAGGTTTCGGCGCGGTCGTCGAACGGGAGTATAATTTCACCGCCGTCAAAGACATCTCAGCAGCCGAGAAAATTAGAAACACCGGCTATTCGGGTGAGCTTGTTCTTACCTTCTTTCTTACGGCTCTCGTCGCCATTTCTAGTTTTTGGTTATCCACGAGCATGCTGATTACAGTGGCCATTCTAAGCGCTGCTCTAGGACTAGGACTCACAAAATTCGTAAAACTTTTAAATCTTCAACTTCGCATCAAGAAGAATTTCGCGGATTTCGCGCGATACCAATCCATGCTGGCCATCTTCACGACGGTCATGGTGATCGCAACCGTCCCTTTCATGGGCGCTCTTTCACCTCTCATTTTTCAACCGATCGCCTTGCTGATTGTGGCTTTAATGATGTTTCGAAAAATCGGAATGGATCTCCAATTTCAACTCCCCGGCCATGAGTTGAAGCGGCAGCTAAGGGTGGGTCTGAAATTGGGGTTGATTACGGTGCTTTTTGGCGCGGGCATATACACGGAGAGACTTCTCATTCTGCATTATTATTCCGCGACCGAATTAGGGTTTTTTGCTTTCAGCGCATTCTTTTTGAATTTTTTTCAGACCTTCATTTACGATGTGGTCCGCCCTGTAATGCCTGACGTTCGGGAAGCGCTCGGCCGAGGGGATACCGATCAACTTGCCAAAGACCTCATGAAGCCCATGCTTCTGACTATTGCAGTGACCGCGCTCGCCATCTTTGCACTTAAAATTTTCGTAGAGTTTGCAATCCTCCATTTTTTTACAAAATACACGGGAGCTATTCCCTCCTTTCACCTGCTCATTTACAATCTCTATTTTATCGCCAGCTCTGCATTTATGGGCTTCATCCTCTATTCGCCCAAAGTGGAGAGAACGCGGTGGGTCTATTATTCGCACATTGTCTATATTGTGGTGCTGGCCGGCGTGGCATTTCTAACGAGGGGGTCTCATCAATTTCACATCTTCTGTACAGCCTTCATCATCGCCAACAGTTTACGAGCACTGACTCAAAATTTTGCGGGTTTTTCGTATTTCTTGCGAGGCTACAAACTCGCGTTAAGCCTCTTTTTGATCAATATCTTACCCGCTCTCGTGATTTTTTATCTTATCCTCTGACGCAATCCGAGGATAGCCAAGGCCCTCAAATCTCGATATTCAACAGTTCGGTATGAAGATTTGTGTAACAGGCGGAGCTGGCTTCATAGGTTCTCACCTCGCGGAGGCATACATCAAAAGGGGTGACCACGTTCTCGTCCTAGACAATCTATCTGCGGGCTCGGAAACAAATCTCGCATCCTTTCGCTCTTCGAAGCTCACCTTTCTACCGCTGGATATTCGGTCAAAGGAGGCTCGCGAAAAAGTGAAAGAATTCTCACCCGATTTAATTAATCATCATGCCGCACAAAAATCCGTGCGCGAGTCGGTGAATAATCCGATGGAAGATGCCGACATCAATCTCCTTGGGTTGATCAATGTGATGGAAGGTGCCCGAGAGAGTTCTTGTCGAAATGTCATTTTTGCGAGTTCGGGCGGTGCAATGTATGGTGAGGACCCGAACCTTCCATCTCACGAGGAGGTTCCAAAGTCGCCCTATTCTCCCTACGCAACTTCGAAAATCGCATCGGAAACTTACTTTCAGTACTACGTGAACCTCTGGAATTTCAACGTCACGTCATTACGATATGCCAATGTGTATGGCCCCAGGCAGGACGCGGCAGGAGAAGCCGGAGTGGTGGCCATTTTCATGGAGCGCTTACTTCAAAAGAAACCGATCGAGATTTTTGGATCGGGTTTGCAGACGCGAGATTTTGTCTTCGTTAAAGACATTGTGGAAGCCAACCTAAAGGCAGGATCGGCGATGAACGGATTTCAATATTTCAACGTGGGAACTGAAACGGAAACATCCATCAAGCAGTTATCCGATTTCGTGGCGACGATAACAGAAGCCGCATTCATACAACCGCAGATGAAAGAAGCGAAGCCCGGAGAGACGATTCGATCTTGTTTGAATACCGAGAAGATTAGAAAGGCCTTGGATTGGAAACCCGGCACCTCTCTTCAAGCAGGACTTCAGGAAACAGCGCAGTGGTTTCGAGAAAAAAGTAGAGGCTAGTTAGCCCTTACTCCAAATTCGTACGAGAGAGCAAAATTCGAAGCCCAGTCCCAAACATTTCTTCCATTCGCATTTTCTTTACGCCAGGTGCGCATGAATCCTATAGATACCGACGCCTTGAGATCAGGCATAAACTCCCAATCCGCCCTTGGAACAGCGCCAAAGCGTCGCTCTTCGCCAGAGTAAGTTTTTCTCTCTGCGTACACATCGAAATGATCAATTTCTCTCCGTCGGTTTCTCTGCTCGAAATAGAATCTCATCTCTAGATCAATGTCATTTTGAAGTAACTTCTGATCGAGATCTAAATAATATCCGAGAGAATCTCTGCCGATGGGATGCCCTAACAGTAGGCGTCGATTTGAAAATCCGGAGCGCCAGGCATGATGAGTGTAGATATTTCCATTCGTCCTCGTAAATTCGAAGCGAACTTGAAGGGCATCAGGATCCTTAGAATTAAGCGCGGATACACCTGCCGTAAATGAATAGCTGCGATTCAAGAAGTTCGTAAGCCCACAGCAGTCCTCCAAATGATTCTCCAGGTACAAAGAAAAAGGCACGGGAAGATCAGAAAATAGAAATCGAAAATCCCAAGCGAGCGCCCGGTTTGTGGCATTGCTCGTCTGACTTGCCCCACTTCCGATCCGACGTCGCGTGCCGAGAACTTCGAGGAAGATGTCCGATGCGGATGCCTCCGGATTTCCATCGCCCCCCTCCTGGTAGATCACACCGAAATTGGTTTCAAAAAACGAAGCCGGTCGAAATCCCAACCGCCAACCAAAAAACAAATCATGGCCATTCACGCGTCTGTCATCCATGCGACTGAAGAATCCTTCGACCTTAACTTCGCCCAAATATTTTAAGATCCACGGAAACTCGACGGGAAGAGTAGAGAGAAAAATCCCATCAAAGGGCGCCGCATTTTGACTCAGCAAAAGCGGCGAGACAAAAGACTGTCCCCAATAAAGAGGTTTCCTACCGATCGAGAGCACGAGCCGTCGAAAACGAATTTCGGCAAATAATTCTTCCACATTGTCGATGTAAGAAAACGAGTTGGAATGGACTCCGAAGCGATAAGCCCCCTTGCCAACAAGCCAGTCGGAATAACGCGCTTCAGTCTGCAATTGAAGCCATTGATTCTCGCCCCTCGGCCAGACGAGACCCTTTTGATTTCGCAAGAAAACTTGATCAAGCACAGGAAATTGATCGTTGCCGATGCGCACTTGCCTCGTGGCTGTTTCATGCAAACTGAGATATCCACCTGAAATCTCCCCCAGCAAAGACCATGACTTTTGCTCGTTGCCACGTGAAATATCGAAGGACCCGTGCGCTCCATATCCTAAAAAGAAGTTTTGTCCGGAGCGAAGCGAGATTTGTTCAAGATTCTGGCGTGCGCGCGAATCAGACGATCTCAAAATTTCTTGAGCGATAATGTTTTTCGAAATTGTGCAGAGGATTCCAAAGAGGAAAAACGCTGCCGGCGCCGATCTCATTGACTTCACCAATAGACTGTTGTTGGGATGGGAACTATGAAAAAGTTCGTGGGAAGAGTCTTGTTCCTATCCACTTTTCTTTTCATGATCTCATCGAAAGACTCACCGGCTGGGGTCGATGAGGTCGACGCTCTAATTGTGGGATCCTCATTTTTGACGCTGGCGATAGGCACAATCGTGGTGGCCTTGATACATGATCGAGACCCCGTCCCTGAGTTAAAACAGGCCGTCACGCAAAAATTACCCGGCCAGTCATTTTCAAATTCTGATGCTCATCGCTTAGCGCTGCAAAATGTCTCAGCGATTCACGGCTTCAAATTCTAATAGCCAGAAATTCGATATACATCTAAATGATAACCCGACTGGTTTGTCTTTGGGCGCTTAGCTCAGCTGGCTAGAGCGCTGTCTTCACACGGCAGAGGTCACTGGTTCGAGTCCAGTA
>DDSI01000095.1 GCA_002343335.1 Bacteriovoracaceae bacterium UBA2394 | reverse complement strand
ATAAGCTGACCTGTCTTGTGGATGTGCGGCCTATCCCACGTGAGGAGTTAAAGAAGCGCTTCGTCATCAGCAAAATGCTGGAATTCGGAAAGCGAATGAACGAACGATATGCGCCTTTTAAAGAGATTTTGGATCAAGCCAAAAAGGAGGGCCAACAGGCTCAAATTGCAAGCTTGAGACAAAACTGACCAAACAAACCTTGAAAACCCGAAGTCTGGGCTTAGCTTGCTAGGCCCAGACTTTTTTTCTGGTCATTGGCTCGGCTTCGCCTTCGCAATATGTGTAGGTCATGTATCGGGTAAGTTTTCTAAGGAAACTTACCCTTCAAATGATTAGAAATCGGCGCGTAGGCCTGGCGTGAAAAAATTCAAAACGTAATTCGATCCTGCATTCACCTCGAAGTAGAGCGTTTTATAAATTTTGATGGCGACAGACCCGGTGGCCATTATCATGGGCGCAATTTCAATGGATTCATTGTGATAGGAAAAAGGGATCTTCATCCCGGGAATGAATTCACGAAAGTAAGCCCCCGCAACAGCTCCTAGAGTAAAATATTTCGTGAAACTCACCTTCGGCCCCCCCATCACAGCACCCGCATGGCGGTTGAAGGAATTTCGAAAATAAATGGAAGTGAGCTGCATGTAATCCCATCGCAGAGTAAGTCCCGCTCCGGGGTGGGAGGTCATACGACCTTCTTCGTCGTAGTAGTCTTGGCCAAACTCTCGAATGGTCTGAAGCTCGTCCTTGGAGATAAGGCCGTGGTAGGTGAATGCCATAGGCTGGAGCGTGGCGCTCATCGAGACCAATCCCAGGCTCATTGCTATGGTGCTTAGTAAAATCATCCCTCTATCTCCGAGGGGCTTGATACCACCTCTTTATTGCGGCCACAACCCCACCGGGACATGTATGGGACATTCTTAGACTTTTCGATTTGGGGTCCTGGTGTCGCATGCGACTTCGAGGGGTGATTTTGATGTGCAGAGGTTAGGGACTTCAATGCCTCGGTTTCTACTCGTGATAACTCCAGCGCTTCATTGATTCGGAGATTTGCGCTCTGGTATTGAATCAACTCATGTGTGCCCATAGCTCAACTGGATAGAGCACCAGATTTCTAATCTGGGGGTTCGGGGTTCGATTCCCTGTGGGCACGCATTCTTTCCATTCAATAGCTTTGTTTATGAGGAATTACTCCGCGCACACCACCGCGAGGATCAGAAACATCTCGAGAACGACGTGGAATTAAATGCACATGACAATGCATAATCGTTTGGCCGGCGGACTCTCCGCAGTTCATCCCCATATTGAAACCCGTGATTCGGTCGTCCTCGAGCATCCACCTCGTGCGAAGATCATGAAGCAGATACAACATCTCTGAATACTCGTCTTTCGAAAGATCAAAAAAATTCTCGCAATGCCGCTTTGGAATAATAAGCGTATGTTTTGCACTTACAGGATGTTTATCCAGAAGCGCAAATAGCAGCGAGGTTTCTCCAACTCTCATCGCGTCCGACACATTGCAGAAAGGGCAAGACATGTCGTTCTCATACTCAAGACCACGCTCCTTCGCTAGTTATCCGCGTGCAGCATTTGTCCAAACGAACCCGCTTTACTGGGATGCCCCGTTTCACTACCTTTGAATTTGAGGTGTTTTGCATGAATACATTTTTAGGACGCATGGACGACGACGAGGATGAAAAAGAAGAAAAGGGCGAGAAGGGTCCAAATAAATGGACGCCTCTTGAGCAATCTCTTTTCGAGAGCCGCATTATTCAAATCAGCGGTCCGGTGAATTCCAAGCTGGCTCATGAAGTGAACAAGCAATTGCTCGCCATGGAAGCGAAAGACGCCGACAAACCGATTTTCCTTTTCATCAACTCTCCTGGTGGAGAGGTCACCTCTGGATTCTCTATTTATGACACCGCGAAGTTTATTCGGCCGGAGATCCACACGGTGGTGACGGGTCTTGCGGCCAGTATGGGTTCGCTCATCGCGCTTTGTGCTGAGAAGAAGAACCGAGTTTCATTTCCCAATGCGAAATTTTTGATTCACCAACCGCTCATCACGGGTGTGCTCCAAGGACCGGCGTCGGACTTGGAAATTCATGCACGCGATATCATCCGCCTAAAAGAGAAGATTAATCGTCTGTATGCCGAAGAAACGGGCCAACCTTATGACACCGTTCAAAAGGCGACGGATCGAGATAATTGGTTGGATCCTGAAGATGCGCTGAAGTTCGGTTTGATTAGCCGAATCATCAAGAAGCGATCTGATCTGAAGATCTAATATTGAATTTAGCGCGCGGCTTCTAACCGACGTTGCATGCCGCGCACTTTTTCCTTCAATCCATTTTTGTATTTCGCAATAGCGCTTCGAATTTTGAGATCACTCACGCCCAAAATTTGAGCCGCAAGCAATCCCGCATTGTAAGCATTGCCAATCGCGACGGTCGCTACCGGAACGCCCTTCGGCATTTGCACAATTGAAAACAAAGCGTCTTGTCCCTGAAGCGCACCGACGGGAACGGGAACGCCAATCACGGGAAGCTCTGTGAGAGATGCGATCATCCCAGGAAGATGAGCTGCGCCTCCCGCGCCCGCGATGATCACGGAGTATCCACTTTCTGATGCTGATTTCGCAAAATCCGCCATTTCTTCGGGTGTGCGATGTGCGGAGATCACTTGCACATCATAAGAAATTCCAAACTCGCCGAGCACATCCGCGGCTTCTTGCATGGTTTTAAGATCCGTGTCGGATCCCATGACGATGGCCACTTGAGCTGAATTCTTTTTTCCATTCGAACGCTTCTTACTCATGAAAATTGAGCCTCCCAAGATTTCTGGGCCTTGTCCATATCGCCCCTCATTTGCGCCGCTGTAGCGCCTTCCTCAAATACAAAATTCACATGGCCCATCTTGCGGCCCCTTCGAGCTTCTGATTTGCCATACCATTTTAAAAATCCGTTGCTCGCGAGCTCTGGTGCTCTGGGAAATTCGCGATCTGCCATTCCAATCAAGTTTTGCATTCCAAACTTTGGCTTCAAAGACTCTGTGGGGCCCAGAGGTCGTCCCAAAATAGCTCGAATGTGATTCTCAAATTGAGAGGTCTTCGACGCCTGAAGACTAAAGTGACCCGAGTTGTGAACGCGCGGGGCGATCTCATTCACGAGAATTTTTCCATCCGCCGTTTCAAAAAATTCGAGGGCAAAGGTGCCGTGCAACTCCAACTGGATGGCCAATTTCTTCGCCGATCGAACAGCGTCCTTTTCCAACTCTTCAGAAACTCCCTGCTTCACAGCGGGTCCAAGCACGCGAAAACAAATTCCACTTTTTTGCTCAGAAATCACGAGCGGATACGCCCCAAAAACATCTTCGATACTGAAACAACTCACGAGCGCGAGCTCGCGCACAAATGGAACTCTTTCTTCCACGAAAATTCTTCGCTTCGCCGCGATCGCCTCTTTTGCAAAAAGCAAAGCGGAATCAAAATTCCCCGACGCTTCAACGCCTTTTCCGTCGTAGCCCCCGCGGGCCCACTTTACGACACCGCCATTGTGTTTTTCCCACCACTGATCCAGCCAACCCTCGATTCCTCCGGGGTCACCCTCGAAGACCTCGAACGACGCGGTTGGAATGCGCAGCATGGTGAGAAGTTGCTTCTGCTTAATTTTGTTGCTCATGAGGGAGAGCAATTCGAGCTCGGGAATATATATCGCGTCTTTAAATTTTTTCAGACGCTCGAAAGGCAGAAAATCACTTTCATAGGTGACGACTTCTACTTTGGAAAAAAAAGTTTGAAGTGCTTTTTCATCGTCCAAGGTCCCAATTACGACTTCTTTGCAAACTTGCGCCGCGGGATCCGATTTGGACGCACAAAAAATTACCGGCTCTACTTGAATGCGTTCAGCAGCCTCCGCCAACATCTGCGCGAGTTGGCCACCGCCGAGAATCCCAACGCGTACGGCCTTCGTCACTTCTAATTCTCTCCTCGAAAGGCGGCAGAATTTTTTTCCGTTTCAAAAACCCTCACCTCGAAAAGCATTCCCTTCGGCACGGCCGGAGTAAGCATGGAGAAAAACGCCCTCGCTAAATTCTCCGTCGTGGGATTGATGCCTTTCAATTCTTTCACATCCAAATTTAGATGTTTGTGATCCACTTTATCTAGAATCGCTCGATGAATGATTTCTTTCAATTCAGTGAGATTCATCACGAGGCCGGTATCGGAATTCGGCTCGCCCCGCACGGTCACTTCAATGAAGTAATTATGCCCGTGGCCATTTTCACTATTACATTTTCCGAAGAGCTTTCGATTTTCTTCCTCCGATAATTTCTCGCTGTGCAGACGATGAGAGGCGCAAAAAGATTCTCGTCGCGTGAGATACACCGTCATACAGCCTCCACTGTGTTCAAATTAGAATGAATTTCAATAACCGACCCGTTGGCCGATCCCGAGTGGGCATCATCACAGAGATTCACGATGATCTTCGCGATTTCCTCTGGCTGGGTATTCGTCTGTAAGTGAGGAGCAGCTTGCTTGAGCATAATGGTGTTCACCGCGCCCGGCGCCACGCAATTCACGCGAATACCGCGAGATTTTCCTTCGACCGCGAGGCTTTCCGTCAGCCCCACGACGCCAAACTTAGAGGCGACGTAAGCACTGAGCCCCTCGAATTTTTCCGTGCCACGAATTCCCGCGAGTGAACTGACATTCACGATACAGCCGCCCTTTTTCATGCGACCGAAGGCTTCGCGAGCGCAGAGAAAACTTCCGCGCAAATTCACCGCCATCACATGATCCCAATCGTCTCCGGAAATCTCCGTGAGGGGTGCCCGAATGAAGGTGGCGGCATTATTGACGAGAATATCCAGTCGACCGAAGCGATTCTCCACTTCGGCGAAAGTTTTTACGATCGCAGGCTCTTCAGACACATCCACCACAAATCGAAGCGCGTCATCATTTCTGCCGGAAATTCTATGAATCTCGCGCTCCACATCTTCAAGTTCCGCTTCCGTCCGCGAAAGCAGCGCGAGTTTTGTTCCACGTTTTGCAAATTCTAAAGCGGTGGCGCGACCGATGCCTCGTCCCGCGCCTGTGATAATGGCCACCCTTCCCGAAAGGAAATCACGATGCGATGGGTGCGGCTTTGATGGCTTCTCTTTCAGATGATTTCTTCCTTTGCCAATCTTCCCACGATTTTCCTTTGGCCGTATCTGAACCCGAAATCAAAATGCTTTCCACCTGATCCAAACTCAAAGAGATCGGCGCGGGACTGGTCTGAGGATAAAGCTCAATGGTTTTTGGAGAACAATTGTAGACAAAACCAGCCAGTTGGCTGCCGTCTTTCAAATTGAGCGTGACGTCGCCCCGATAATCGACAATCGCAGCGAGGGTTTTTCCAAGCTCCTCCCCTATAGCCGCTAAATTGATTTCAGAACCTTGTACCAATTCACTTAGCGCAATCATCCGTTCGCCACCTTTTTCTCAGGAACAAAGTCTGCTTGTCCCACAACGCTCTCCGTGGAGATGAAATCTGTATCGGCAGCGGGCGCTTGTATTCTGGGTCCGCGAAGCGTCGCTCGCACCGTTGCCCAGAATCCACCCAAAGATCCAAAGGTGTGATCCACCGCGGTTGGCTCATGCCCGCAATGGACCATGCAGTCTTGGCATGCCGCATTTCCACTCTTCCGACCGTAGGATTTCCAGTCGGTGTTATCGATCAAGTCTTTAAATGATTTCGCGTATCCCTCTTGGAGCAAGTAGCAAGGTTTTTGCCAGCCGAAGATGTTGAATGTGGGATTACCCCACGGCGTGCATTCAAAATGTCGCGAGCCGGAGAGATATTCAATAAAGAGCGGAGACTGATTGAATCGCCAGCTGCGCTTTCCTGCATGGAAAATCTTTCGAAACAATTGATAAGTCTTCTCACGCTTCAAAAAGCTCTCTTGATCGGGTGCTTTCGAATAGGAATAGCCGGGGGAAACCATCATGCCTTCCACGCCGAGCTTCATCATTTCATCAAAAAATTCTCGAGTACGCTCAGGATTTGCTCCATCAAAAAGCGTCGTGTTCGTTGTTACGCGAAATCCTTTTTCCAGCGCCGCCTTGATGCCTTCAGTTGCTCGATCATAGACGCCATCTCGGCAAACCGCCTCATCATGCTCATGCTTCAAGCCGTCCATATGCACCGAGAACGTGAGGTATTTGGTGGGTTTAAAAAGATGGAGTTTCGACTTCAGCAGAATCGCGTTAGTGCAGAGATAGATGTATTTTTTCCGAGCCACCAACCCTTCGACGATCTGCTGAATTTCAGGGTGGAGGAGCGGCTCTCCGCCAGGAATGCTCACGATGGGCGCGCCGCACTCATCAGCAGCCGCTAAACATTGATCCGCAGAAAGAACGCGCTTTAGAACATGCTCGGGATACTGAATTTTCCCACAACCCGCGCAGGCCAGGTTGCAACGAAACAAGGGCTCCAGCATCAAGACGAGGGGATATCGCTCTGTGGCCCGAATCTTATGTTTGAGTACATAACTTGCCACCGTCCACATTTGAGAAATAGGTACACCCATTGAAGCTCCGTTCGTCTTGCTTGGTTTAGTAAGCCTCAATAAAGTCAAAACCGACCCTCTTAGCAAGTTAGGACTCTGAGAACCGAAAGGACAATTCGATGGAACTTAAAACGACCCCTCTTCATTCAAGACACGTGGCATTGGGGGCTCGCATGGCGGCTTTTGCGGGCTTCGATATGCCCATCTCTTATGACGCGAAAACGGGCGGAATGTTGAAGGAACACCTTGCCGTTCGATCGGCAGTGGGAATGTTTGACGTATGCCACATGGGTGAGTTTTGGGTCACGGGTCGGGAGGCCACGAAATTTCTCTCGTGGGCATGCACTCGAACTCTCGTGGGGGTCGAAAATGGGCGCGCCGTTTATTGCATGCTGCTCCAAAAAGATGGGGGCATTGTGGACGACATCATCGTCTACAAATTGAACGACGAGACTTACTGGGTGGTAGTGAATGCTTCCAATATGGAGAAAGATTTTGCGCACTTAAGCGCCCTCGCCACTTCGTTCGATGTGACTTTGAAGAATGTTTCCGACGCCACTGGCCTCATCGCCATTCAAGGCCCTCAGGCCGTTCAAATTGCGCAGCAGCTTTTTCCGGAAGCGGTTTCTTTAAAATACTATCGCTTTATGAAGAACGAGCGCGGTTGGATCATCGCTCGAACGGGCTATACCGGCGAAGATGGCTTTGAAATTTTCCTTCCTTCAGCAGAAACCCCCGCTCTTTGGGACGCCCTGGCCGCAAAAGGTGTTATGCCCATTGGCCTAGGGGCGCGGGACACGCTGAGATTGGAAGTTGGATTTTCCCTCTATGGTCATGAGCTCTCCGACACGCTTCGCCCATCCGAGACCTATTCTGCCTTCGCTTTTGATGCCGCCCACACCTGTCACGGGGCCGAAGCAGCCCGCGCTCCCGCCCGATACTTGCCGATCGCATTGATCGGAGCCACCCCAAAACCCATGCGCGCCGAGGAAAAAATTCTGTGGAATGGCCAAATTGTGGGCTCTCTTACCAGCGGCTCCGTCTCACCGGCTCGAAAATTGGGCATAGGACTGGGCCTTATAGAGGTCGAAAAAGTTCCCCCCACGCTGCCAGAGAGCGCTGTTTTTATGCTTGAATCCGGTGGCAAGTCGCGAGAGGCTGTGCTGACAAAAACGCCCTTTGTCTCTACACCCAGAGTTAAAGGCGCAACCAAAGCAGCCGAAAAGAAATTTGCTTGAGTTGAGGGAGTTATGGCGAACAAAGAACCAGGAATGAAAGTCCCAGAAGATCTTCTCTATACTAAAAATCACGAGTGGGCGCGCATTGAAGACGGCACAGCAGTGATCGGCATTACCGATTACGCGCAAAATGCCCTCGGCGACATCACGTACGTCGAACTACCCGAAGAGGGTGATCACTTTGAAATCGGAAAAGTTTTTGGAACGGTCGATTCATTAAAAACGGTTGCTGAACTTTATGCTCCGCTCAGCGGCGAGGTTTTGGAAGTGAATGCAAAGCTGCCGAACACGGCTGAGCAGGTGAATGAGGATCCTTACGGGGACGGATGGATGATCAAAGTGGAGTTGGCAGACGAAAAAGAAATCGAACAACTTCTTCCTGCTGCGGAATATCTAAAACTCGTTTCAAAACAAGCGAAGCAAAAATCCTAACCACCATTCGAAAGCAAAACATGAAATACATTCCTCAGGGGTTGAGAGATCAGCAAGAGCTTCTCAAAACCCTCGGACTTTCGTCGTCTGATGACGTCTTTTCTTACATACCTAAAAACTTGCGGGTGAAGGAATTAGATTATCCCCCCGCGCAATCGGAAATCGAGATCCGACAAACTTTTCGCGCGATAGCGCACACCTCTACGGCTCCGAGCGCGAGCTTTGCGGGATGTGGAATCTATGCGCATGACATTCCCTCCATTGTTCCCTTCGTGCAGGGTCGATCGGAATTTGCAACAGCCTACACTCCTTATCAGCCAGAAATTTCTCAGGGACTTTTGCAGGCCATTTATGAATTCCAAACTCTCGCGTGCCAATTAACGGAGTGCGAACTCTCAAATGCCTCTTTGTATGACGGGGCAACTTCATTAGCGGAAGGCGTTTTGATGGCCCTTCGCATACAAAAGAAAACCGAAGGAAAAATTTTAATCGCTTCGTCCATTCATCCTCACTATTTGGAGGTGCTGAAGACTTATCTCGTGGAGTTTGCCGATCGGATTTCATTTCTTTCCCTGGAAGGCGATCGTTTAGATCTCGTGGCGCTCAAAAAAGACTTGGAGACGGCGGATGTCCTCGTCACACAAAGTCCAAATATCTTTGGATGCGTCGAAGACTATGTGACGATCGGCAGGGCGGTAAAGCAATCCAAAGCGATTTGGGTCACTTCGACCACGGAGCCTCTCAGCTTCGCAGCAATACGCGGACCCGGTCACTTCGGCGCTCACATTGTGACCGCAGAGGGACAGAGCTTTGGAAATGCTCCCTATTTGGGCGGATCCTCTTACGGATTTTTTGCGACTCGAAATGAATATTTGAGACAACTCCCGGGCCGATTAGTCGGTGAAACGGTGGATCAAAAAGGTCGTCGCTCCTACACGCTCACTTTCGCGACGCGGGAACAATTCATTCGTCGCGATAAAGCGACTTCAAATATTTGTACGAATCAAAATTTGAATATGTTGGCTGGCCTCATTCACCTCGCCACGTTGGGCGCAAATGGAATTCGAGAGCTTGCTGAACAAAATTTAAGTAATTCGGAATTTGCAAAATCTGAAATTCGAAATGCGGCTCCAAAGCTGACAATCTCGAAAAGTCCGACTTTTAATGAATTTGTCGTCGAGCTTCCGACGGGCGTCACTGCCCATTCTCTCGTTGAAAAAGCGGGCGATGAAGGATGGGTCTGTGGCGTTGACTTAGGAGCATTGAGGAAAGAATGGAAACACAAACTATTGATACACGTGAGCGAACTTCACTCGATCGAGGTCATTCAGAAACTCGTAAGATTTCTGGCCAAGAACTCATGAAGGAAACATCCGCCGCAACTACGATGACTCCTCTCGTGGACCGAATTGCGGGTCCGCTTCTCTCGCCTGAAGAGCCCCTCCTGTTTGAAAAATCTCAACCGGGTCGCGTGGGCTATTCTTTGCCCCCGCTTAAAACTCCGAGGGTGACTTTTGAGCAGGCATTCGGCTCGGAACTCGCGCGCGAAGCCATCGTGGGATTTCCTGAGGTTTCCGAAAATGAAGTGGTGCGACATTTCGTGCGTCTTTCTCAAAAGAATTACAGTATCGACACCGGATTTTATCCGCTCGGCTCCTGCACGATGAAATACAATCCAAAAATTAATGAAGAGATTGCGAAAATTTCAGAGCTGAGCTCACTGCATCCTCTTTGGCCGGAGCGCTTCTTACAGCCGGCGTTTTCCATTCAAGTCGAACTTCAAAAGCTCCTTTCTTCCGTGACGGGCCTTCCGGGATTCACCCTTCAGCCCAATGCCGGCGCCCACGGCGAATATGTCGGCATCAAAATCATGCATGCGTATCACGCTGCGAAGGGAAATAAAAAGACGAAGGTGATCGTACCCGACTCTGCTCACGGCACCAATCCGGCAACTTGCACCATGATCGGTTATGAAATTGTGCCCGTGAAAACTGGGCCCAAAGGCTACGTCGAAGTGGAAGAGGTAAAGAAAGTTATAGATTCCGAAGTTGCCGGAATAATGATGACCAATCCCAACACTTGCGGCCTCTTCGAACAAAATATCGTGGAGATTGCTAAGTTGATTCATTCCGTGGACGGAATTTTCTATATGGATGGCGCGAATTTCAACGCCATCGTGGGAATCGTCAAACCCTCCGATCTCGGCGTCGATATCATGCACATCAATTTGCACAAAACTTTTTCAACGCCTCATGGCGGTGGCGGTCCCGGAGCGGGCCCCGTGGGCGTGCGCGAAGATCTCATCCCCTATCTGCCCGTTCCCCGCGTTGAAAAGCGGGGCGAGCGTTATGTGGTCGTTCGCGAGGAAGCTCAGTCCATCGGGCGCGTGACAGGTTATCTTGGAAACTTTTCCATTCATATTCGCGCGCTCACCTACATGCTCTCGCTCGGTCGAGAGAGGGACGGAACGGATACTTACTTAAAAAGAATGTCGACGGCCGCCGTGTTAAACGCCAACTACATTCGCGAGCGCCTGAAGAAACATTATCACATTCCCTACAATGATGTGTGCATGCATGAAGTTGTTTTGTCTGATGAGTGGCAGCAAGCGGGGGGAATCAAAACTCTAAACATTGCAAAACGCCTGATGGACTACGGCTATCACCCGATGACCGTTTACTTCCCGCTCATTATCCACGGGGCGATGATGATCGAACCCACGGAAAGCGAAACCAAGGAAACGCTCGATCTTTTTTGTGACTCGATGATTGCGATCGCGGAGGAGTGCAAACAAACTCCGGAGGTCGTTCTGAATGCGCCGACGCGTGTAAATAGAGAGCGCGTAGATGAACTACGCGCTCAGAAACAGCCTAAACTTCGCTGGGGCTAAAAAACTCGGATCACGGACAACGATCGATAATATCTTGCGGAAGCTTGAAGTTCGCCGCAGGAACGACTTCCCATCCTCGAGATTTCAGAGTGTTCCAGTTCGCTAAGGGCGTCGAAGGAACAGTATCAGAGTTATAGAAACTGCCTTGTCCACAAAGCGCATCCACAGGATTCGTTAGGTTTGAAGTCGAGGACAATTTCTTCCAAACCAATTGAAGGGCAATGTGCATTCGCGGTCCTTGAAAGTAGGTCACTTGCAAGGGGATGTCCGAGCTCGCCTGGAGGTTGATGTAAGAATTTTTATCCGGGCAAATCATTGTTTCAGCATGAACGGTGTTGGACATATTAATGATCTTCCACTGTCCGTTAATTTTTGCCTTCACCACTACTCCATCATCGGCGATTGCCGCGAGGTAGTAATTTCCAGCGGGCTTGTTTGCTAAAATCAGACGGGTTCGGAAATGCATTGAGAAGTTTTCTGTTAGAACCGTCGAGGTTCCTGGAATCACGATCGGAGCTCCACCATTGACAGGAGTGAAACCTCGATCAAATTTCTGATTCGGCCAATCGAGTTTGGAAGTGAAGATATCCACTCGACCGTCATTTCGAGGTCGCACGATTTCAGGAGCATTGGCAGCCGTCACATCATCCAACCAGAAGGCTCCCAACGTAAGCGGGTTCGGAATCGATCCATTCAAGTAAGCCATATAAGCTACCAACCCATTGTCGCTGGGGAGCGGCTCATCCCCACCAAACGGGTTGCAAACCGGTTGAGATTTTGCGCCTGACTTGGTGACTGTAGCCGAGTTCCCGGCGACATCGCTATGCGTGGCGCTCAATGTCACATTGCCGGGATTTAGATTGGCGAGATTCAAAGTTGTTGAATAGGAGCCAGAATTACAAGTCGTGGACTTCGTCACCGTGCTCGAACCTTGCATTTTCACGACAACAGGTTGTCCATTTTCAGAGCAGGCTCCGGAAACAGGGAAGGAGGTTTCGTTGGCGGCGCCAATCACAAAATTATTTCCAGGTGTCGCAATCGTGATGCTCGGGCCAGTGGCATCTTTAATCACGTTGGAGGTGACAGAGCCTTCGTTGCCAGCTTCATCGGTTTGCAAAGCTTTGATCACGATCGTGCCATCGCTGAGGGGAGTAAAATTCATCGGCAATGTGTAAGTGTTGTTTGTACAGGTCGCGGTTCCTTGAGCAGAACCGGTTTGGCCGGAAGCGGATACGCTCACAGGGCGTCCATTTTCCGTACAAGTTCCAGAAACCGTGACGCTTGAAGAAGTTTGCGAATTGATTTTGGTGCCGCCGACAGGTGTCGCAATCGTGACAACCGGAGCGATGGTATCCAATCGAATGACAGGGCTTGCGGTGGGAACATCTTGCCAGTTGCCAGCATCATCGCGACCAATCGCGCAGATGATATTGTCACCCTCTTGAAGGGTGAAGCCCATCAAGTTGTTTACTTGAAATTCATTCAACGTAGAAAAATCGGCGTTCAAGCAGGAGTTGCCGTGAATCCAGTAGGACTTCACCATCTTCACATCGGCTCCACCGAATGCGGCATTTCGAAGAGTTGCAAATCGAGTGGGTGAAGGACCCCAAGTTGAGGAATCAATCACCACAACGGGAGGCAAAGTATCTTTCATTCCTTGAACATCGTCGGTCGCGGAACGGCCATCTGCGGAGCTGTGCTTCGCCTGAATCGTCATCGCGCCCTCAGTCACTGCAAGTGTGTTGAGCGGAATGGAGAAATTACCCGCCTGGCAAGCCGCCTGACCGAGTACCGTATTATTCCAAATGATTTGAACGGATTCACCATTTTCTGAACAGTTTCCGGAAACAATCCACGCGCCCTGATTGGCTCTGTTCATCATAAAGCCATCTGCGGGATTTAAAATTTCTACAGAAAGACCCAGGGCATTCTTGCCGTCGGAGCCATCACCGCTGCCCGTTCCATTGGTTTTGAACTTTCGCTCCACGGACTTGGACTGGCACCCCGTTAAAGCAACTCCCACAACACAGATTAAAAGAGCGAAGTTTAATTTCATGCCCCTTTAAAATGCAAAGAGCGTACCACGCGTCTATGGGGGTCTCAGGCCGTATACGGTCGCTTCCCGCAAAGCTTGCGTAGCTGTCCTGTCGCATGCGCAAATTTTGCTCACTGATCTAAGGAGCTCATTTAGGGCTGGGGTGGTGCGGGAACGGGAGCCGTTGTTTGGTTCTTCAACTTCTCCTCATTCCGCTTTCGAATTTCTTCGACCTTTTGTTTCTCGTCCTCATACTTAGAGCGCTTCACTAAATATTCTAGCTCCACCTTCACGCGCTCCTGACGCTTCTTCAAAAATTCAATTTCTCGAGTATGAAACAATTGCTCTTGTGTAAGAGCGGAAAGCGCGGCCTTGTCCGCACGCGAGCTTTTCTTCTTTTTATTGAGAGCATCGATTTTTTGATTCGTCTCCATCAGCTTCGTCTGATGCTTTAATACTTCATCCTCAAGGGCTTTCTGTTGCGCCAAGAAGCCATTGAGTTCTCCTTGGAGTTCCGGACGCACCTGATATTGCTCGGGCGCTGGCGTCAGCGTCGCCGGCATCTGCGCAGGAATTGCGGGCACCGGCGCTGCTGCAGGAGGAGGTAGCGCGGTGTCCTGAGGAACAGGCGCTTCCTGCACCGGCTCCAGACTCGGGCCTTGAGCCAACGCGTGAAAGCTAACCATTGAAACGACTAACATGAACGAAGAGATGAGAATTTTCATGGCGTCATTTTCCCTCAATACGATGCCTTCTGCCTATCTCTTCTTGGCTTCTTAAGCGCCCATCTCCATAATTTGAGTCATTATGAAACGATGCCTTCGTCTTATGATTGGACTTCAAATGTTAATCGCCTTCCCCAGCCTGCTTTTGGCAGACGACGATGGAGATGGAGAGCGCGAACACAATCGTCTTTGGATTTTTGCGGGAGCTGATACTGGATATGCCGGCCTATCCACAAGCTTGCCCGCCAATCGAGACGCCACTGGAAATCCCATTCTGCCCTTTGAAGTAACGAAGAATGGTTATCAACTTAATGCGAAAGGCCTTCTTTCTTATTATCACCGCCTTTTTGTCATCGATGCAGGGATGGGCTGGCTTTACAACTGGATGAATGGCGAGGCCAATGGCGTCGAAGAAACCGTAACGACGAAAACCCTCTTTGGAGAGGCCTCCGCCCGATTTCGATTCTCCGATCGTTGGAGTGCGGGCGCTCTCTATAACGTCGCTTTTGGAACAGATTCAAACTTCGGAGCGAGCGTAACTTCGCACAACGTGACGAATTTTTTAGGCCTTCAAGCGGTCTACGATCTTCCGCTTTTCGACAATGCGTGGAGACTGCGCTTCGTGGGTCGCGGATTGATCGACGTTACGATCCAAGATCGTCATGTCTATTTAGCTCAACTCGGAGTGCAAATCGGATTGCCGCTTTGGAACAATGAGGAAGAGCCACCGCCACCGCCACCACCACCTCCTCCGCCCCCTCCGGCGCCTGTATTGGAACAGGAGCCCACTTTGGCTCCTGAACCGGAAAAACCCGTATTTCGAATCGAACTCGAGAATGAATTGGTTTACTTCGACTATGCTTCTGCAAAGCTGAGTAAGGCATCGAAAGCTTTTGTGGATCAGCTTGGGGCATTCCTTGCCGCAAATCCTGAAATGTGGGGATCTCTCGTCGTCGAGGGTCATACTGATAATCGCGGGTCAGAAGCTTACAATTTGAAGCTCTCGAAAGATCGAGCCCAGAGCGTTCAGCAGGCTCTCACACAAGCAGGCGTACCTGCTGAAAAGATCGAATCGGAGGGTTTCGGTTTTTCAAAACCCGTTACCGATGCGGCCGACGAGCAGTCCTTCGCTAAAAATCGGCGTGTGGAGTTAGCTTTCAAGGATGTGAAGGATCCTGAAGGACTTCAAAATAAGATTCGAGAGCTGAAATTCCAAAGCCGATCTCAATAAAAGAGATCGAATCAAATTCGCGTAGCCTCACTCAATTCCGCGGGAGGCTACGCCCCAATTTTTCATGTAAAGGTTGAAGGACCACGGGATGTAAATCTGTCCGTCGTCTTTCATGAGAGACTTGGGAGGATTTGGAAAAGGTCCGGAATCTCGCATGGCTCGCACGGCTTCTTGATCATATTCTGAAAAGCGTGAAGGATTCACGATTGTCAAATCCGCGATTTCACCATGCTTATTGAGCGTGAGCAGAATATCCACGCGCACTTCATCGAACTGATACCACGCGGTCTTCACCAATTTTCGCGGAGACCACCGGTCATAAAGTTTTTGCTTCATGCGATAGATGTACTGAGCGAAGTCGCTTTCTTGGGCGGCGAGTTTCAACTCGTGGCCCTTTTTTAATTTTTCGTACAGTCCCGGGGACATCATGCCCGGTTGAAGAGCCTGGGCGGTGGGCTTTTCAAGGGTTCCATCTTTCTCCAAATCTTTCTGACTCAAACTGAAAAGGGTCTTCGAGGGCTCTGCGATCTGTTGAGACTTTTCCTTGGGTTTTGTTTTCGCACCTCCGCCCACTTGCGGCAAAGGGGTGGGCGCGCTGTCGGGAGACACGTCCTCTTCCGCAGATAGATTTCGCGAGCTAATAAATTTTGCGTCCTTAGGTCGCTCCTTCGCAGTCTCTTGAAGAGTTTCTACCGCATCTTTGAAATCATTGTTGAGAAGAGGAAGCTCCACTTCCAGGTCGGCACGTGCAAGATCAACTGGTTTTACAAAGGCGGGCATTTTGGAAAGAACTAAAACCACGCCCACATGAAACAAAATGGAAATGACGATAGCAGCCGCTAAAAACGCCAACGAGATTTCATAGATTTTCTTAGAAATCGACGGTCGATTCCATGTCACCGCCGCAGCGGATTCCAGATTGGCGTTGTTCGGAGAAAACGAAAAATCCATGCCTTTTTAAGCCTCAAGTGCCCATGTATACCGATTTTCAGAGCGTTCTTCCATCCTAACCCCGGCCTGCAGTGATGTCAGGGCTGCCTGAATCTTTTGCATAGCGGCAGCCTAACTGCGGGATATAACCCATTTCTGGCCGGCATCAGACTTGCTCCATGGAATGGTTATTATGCCAAACG
>DDSI01000131.1 GCA_002343335.1 Bacteriovoracaceae bacterium UBA2394 | reverse complement strand
GACACTTCCGAACCCGCCTGGGTGAATCGGAAGATGTTGTCGATGAATAAGAGTACATCCTGGTTTTCTTCATCGCGGAAATATTCTGCCACAGTAAGCGCTGTAAGCGCCACTCGCGCACGAGCTCCCGGGGGCTCATTCATCTGGCCGTAGACAAGCGAGGTCTTGTCCAACACTCCGGATTCTTTCATTTCCATCCAAAGATCGTTTCCTTCCCGCGTTCTTTCCCCGACACCGCCGAACACGGAAAATCCCCCGTGTTTCATCGCGACGTTATTGATCAATTCCATGATCAAAACAGTTTTTCCTACACCGGCTCCCCCGAAGAGCCCGATCTTTCCACCCTTTGAATAGGGAGCGAGAAGATCGATAACTTTGATGCCGGTCTCAAACATTTTTACTTCAGTGACTTGGTCTTCGTAGCTCGGCGCAGGTCGGTGGATCGGCCATCGCGCTTTCGCAGTGACGGGACCCATTTCATCGACGGGCTCGCCGACCACATTCAAAATTCTTCCCAAGGCCTCTTTGCCCACCGGAACGGTGATTTGTTCGCCGCGATATTTCGCTTTAATGCCCCGGCTTAAGCCGTTGGTTTCATCCATCGAAATACATCGCACCGTGTTTTCACCAAGATGCTGGGCGACTTCCAAAATGAGGTTGTCCTCTTCTTTATTAATTTGAGGATTCGTCACAGTCACGGCGCCATAAATCGGAGGCAGCTGATTGCCCTCAAACCGAATATCCACCACGGGGCCAATGACCTGCTCCACCGCGCCATCCATCGAGACCTTTCCAGTCGACTTCGAGTCCATAAGTTTCAGTCCTTTCTTTTCCAAATCAAATTCCTATCCAGCAAGAGCTTCGGCGCCGCCGATAATTTCCATCAATTCCTTGGTGATCGCAGCCTGTCGCGCTCGATTTCGTTGCAGCGTAAGGCGCTCGATCATTTCCTTCGCATTCTTTGTTGCAGATTCCATGGCCGTCATACGCGCGCCATGCTCCGAAGCCACGGATTCCAACACCACCCGAAACAATCTGAAATCAATGAGCATTGGAACTAAACTTGAGAGTAGTTCCGCCGCTGCCGGTTCATAAATAAATGATTTTTGTTCTTCTGAAGTTTCAGGAACAAAGGGAAGCAAGTCCAGTCGGGTGGGCTTTTGTACCAATGCCGATTGAAACCCGGAATAGAACACTTCCACTCGATCATATTTCTTTTCGATGAAAGCCTTTCGAAGCCCTGAAGTAATTTCACTCACGCGAGCATAGTCACCACTACGAGCGAGTTCCGTCTGCGTGCTCACAATCGTAACGCCGCGCTTCTTGAAAAAATCATTCGACTTTTTTCCGAGCGCAAAACCATCGACATCTACTCCCGCGAGCTCACCAAGACGCTTTGCCGCCAACTTGAACAGATTCGTGTTTAAACTTCCGGCGAGTCCGCGGTCCGTTGAGATGACCACCATCGCCACTCGCTTCACGTCTCTCTGCTCTACCAGCGGCGAGCTCCAATCCGTATCTCGCAAGATTGCCGATACCATTGAAACCAACTCCGCTTCATAAGGACGAGAGTTGTGCGCCTTTTCAGTCGCTCGACGAAGCTTCGCGGCGGAGACGAGTTTCATCGCACGCGTGATTTTTTGCGTACTCTTTACACTCGAAATTCGCTTCTTAATTACTTTTAGCGTCGCCACTCTTTTCGCTCCTATTTAGAAAACGAATTTTTGAACGTCGCAATTGCCGTGTTCAATTGGGTCTTCAGCTCTTCGCTCAGAACTTTCTTTGTTCCAATATCCGCCAAGATTCCCGCCTGACTCGATTCCATAAATGTCAGGAATCCCTCTTCCCAAGCGCGAACTTTCTCCAAAGGAACATCATCGATGTGGCCTTGGGTCGCCGCATACAGAATTGCGACTTGTTTCTGAACAGAAACGGGAGCGTATTGTCCCTGTTTCAAAACCTCGACCAAGCGAGCTCCTCGCTTTAATTGTTGCTGAGTTGCTGCGTCCAAATCCGAACCGAACTGAGCAAAAGATTCCAATTCTCGAAATTGAGCTAAGCTCAATCGCAACGTTCCCGCGACGGACCGCATCGCTTTAATCTGCGCCGAGCCGCCAACGCGTGAAACGGAAATACCCACGTTAATCGCGGGACGAACCCCGGAATAGAAAAGATCAGTTTCCAAAAAGATCTGACCATCCGTGATCGAAATTACGTTGGTGGGAATGTAGGCAGACACGTCACCCGCCTGAGTTTCAATAATGGGAAGCGCCGTCAGAGATCCGCCGCCTCGAGCGTCGGAAAGCTTGCAAGCCCTCTCCAGTAATCGAGAGTGGAGGAAAAAAACATCCCCAGGATAGGCTTCACGTCCCGGCGGTCTTCGAAGCAAAAGTGAGAGCTGTCGGTAAGCGACCGCTTGCTTGGAAAGATCATCGTAAATTATCAAAGCATGACGGCCCGAATCTCTAAAGTATTCCGCCATCGCGCAGCCCGAATATGGCGCGAGAAATTGCAGCGGCGCCGCCGTTGCCGCGGGAGCCGAGATGACCGTCGTATATTCCATGGCGCCGTGCCGCTCGAGCTTCGAAACCACTTGAGCAACGGAGGATTGCTTTTGTCCGATAGCGACATAGAAACAATAAACGCCCAAACCTTTTTGATTGATGATCGTATCGATCGCCACAGCAGTCTTTCCCGTCTGTCGATCCCCAATGATAAGCTCTCGTTGCCCACGACCGATCGGAATCATTCCGTCGATCGCCTTAATACCTGTTTGCAGCGGCTCCTTCACAGACTGTCGCGGCACAATACCCGGAGCCTTCTGCTCAATCAGTCGGCGCTCTTTGGTTTGAATAGGCCCCTTGCCATCAATTGGATTTCCAATCGCATCGACGACGCGACCCAACAGAGCTTCGCCCACAGGAACGGAGGCAATTTCACCCGTTCGCTTAACGGTATCGCCTTCTTTGATATCTTCGTAATCACCGAGAAGCGCGACCCCGACGTTGGAGGACTCAAGGTTCAAAACCAAACCCTTCACGCCGCCAGGAAATTCCACGAGCTCACCAGCTTCTGCAGCCTCGAGGCCGTAAACGCGCGCGATCCCGTCACCGGCCGAAAGAACGGTTCCCGTATCTTTGGCCTCTAAGACTCGCTCAAACTTTCGAATCTTCGATTTTAAAATTTCACTTACTTCATCAACACGAATTGCCATTTCTCACCTCAAATTTATTTTCAACCCGCAAGAATTTGCTGTTCTAGTCCTTCCAACTGACTGGCCACGCTTGCATCGAGCAATTTTCCCGGAGCCTGTGCTACAAATCCGCCAATCAGTCCGGGGTCGATTTCGGATTGAATTTTTAATTTTCGCTTCCATTTCTCTTGTAGCAGCTGTCGAATTTCATCGAGCGCACTCGATGAAAGTGCGTGCGCGCTTCGCAAGCGAACGCTGAGCTCGCCCGAAACTTCTTCATTCATCTGTTCAAGTGCGGTCGCGATCTCCGCGAGCAACTCCAAGCGCCCCGCCTCAGTGGTCGTGATTAAAAATCTGTAGGTGAGAGGAAGCTTTTCCTTCAGCGCGTCCAGGGCGCTTCGCTTTTCACTCACGGGAACGACGGGATTAAAAAAGAACGCAGAAAGCTCTTTAGCCCCCTCAAGGCTTCCAAGAAATGCCTTCAATTCGGCAAGAGCTCGCACCCGATTCTCCGCTCCATCGCAAACCTGAAAGAGCGCTTCAGCATATCGCCGCGCCGCCACCGGATTTCGCTTGGCCATTATTTACTCCCCGCCGCTCGCAATGATTGCGATTCCGTCTGAAGCATTTGATTCGTCCATGACTCATCTTTATTTTTCAGTTCCTTGGCAAGCTCAGCACGAGCCGTCTTCAGGGACATTTCTAAAAGTTCTTTTTGAAGTGTCGAGCGAGCGCGATCTGTCTCTGCCTTAATCTTCACTTCGCAATCTCTTAGAAGCTTTGTGGCCATTCCGTCGGCCTCAACCTCAATTCGCTTAGATTCAAATTCGATTTCGCGTTTCGCGGCTAAGCGCATGTCATGGATCTTTGACTCCACATCTTTCATTTGAGTTTTTGCAACTTCAAACTCGGCGCGCATTTTTTCATGCTGAACAGATGCTTCATTCATTTTTTGTTCAAGCTCTTCGCGTTGACGCTTGAAAAAGGTAGTGAGGCCTTTTCGCAAAACGACGATTAAAAAAACTGCCAAAACGATAAAATTAAAAAGTGCAAAAAAATAGGGATTCAAAGCCTCACCACCCGCGCGCCCATGACTGCGCTCACAATTTCTTGTGCTACATCCGCGGAAGCTTGCGGCAGTCGCGCGTGAACGCTTCCCACTTCCAGATTTAACTCCTGCATTGCTCTGTTTAGTTTTTGTTCGACCGAGGATTTCGCGGTCTGAATTTTCTTTTCTGCTAAATCGCGACTCTTTTGAATCGCCCCCACTCGCTGAACATCTAATTCCTTTCGAAGAGACTCAATGCGCTCCTCGTAAGCAAACTGCAATTCTTCAATCTGTGCGGCCAAGTCCTCTGATTCTTTGTTTCGACCAACTGTAAGGGCGTCTCGGCGGCGAAGAAGCGCCATGACTGGATCAAAATAAAGAACCTTCAAAATAAAAATGATGAAGAGATAAATCGCAAACTGGACTGATAATGTGAAAAAATTTAGTTCCATTTCCGGCTCCGGATTTCCGTCAATTTCTAACGAATACCCAACCGTGAGTCAAAAACTTAGACCCGGAACTAAGGATGAATAGGGATGGTTTAAGCGTTAAACTGTGTTTTCGTGGTGACGCCGAAATGCACGATCTTTTCTTCGGGAGCTATCACAGCTTCTCGGAGCGAGCTCATGTCGATGGAGCCGTCCACGAGGGCGCCCCGATGAACTTCAAGCTCTCGGGCTTGAACGTTGCCCTGCACCCTTCCCGAGGGATGAACGGTGAGCTTTTCACGAGCAATAATGGTGCCCTTAAAATTGCCCCCCACCTCCAGGTGTCCGACCTGAATGGATGCCTCAACCACGGCGCCTTCGCCTATGATCAAATGATCCTGAGAAAAAATTTCGCCCTGAAATATACCATCGATGCGCACAACCCCTTCGAAGCTTAGCTTTCCGCTGAATTCACAACCCTTATCGAGGAGGGTAATGGTTCCGGGAATGTTTCTTCGATTTGCTGGGTTGCTCATGTCTTCATCTTATCAAGAATTTGGTCAAATTCATCTCGGCTGGAAAAGCTAATGATTATCTGACCCTTATGCCCCGCCCCCGCGCGAATCTCAACCTTTGCGTTGAAATGGGCCCGCAAGTTTTCGGCAACTTGCTTATAAGCAGCAATTTCAGCCAGGTCTTCCCCGGCCACGGAGGCCTTAGCTTCCGGACTCGCCTCTCGAATTTTTTTAACAAGCGCTTCAATTTGTCTCACCGACAGACCTTTTTGAAGGATCTCCGTCAGCAGTTGATTTTGTAGCCCCTTGTCTTCCACCGAAATGAGGCAGCGAGCGTGACCGACGCTCAATTCTCCTGAAGTAATTCTCTCACGAACCTCCTTCGTGAGCTTCAGGAGCCGAAGCGCGTTGGCAATCGTCGTACGGTCTTTTCCGACCCGCTTCGAAATTTCATCTTGAGTAAGACCCAAATCCAGAATGAGGCGCTGATAACTTTCCGCTTCTTCAATCGGGTTTAGATCTTGTCTCTGAACATTCTCAATGAGTGCCGTCTCGAGGATCTCATTATCGGTGAGATCTTTGAGGATAACGGGCACTTCTTTTTTGCCCGCTATTTGAGAGGCTCTCCATCGGCGCTCTCCGGCAATAATCACATAACCTTTGTCGGTTTTCTTCGCGAGAATCGGCTGAAGGACTCCCTTTTCGCGAATACTTTGCGCCAACTCCTCCAGCTTTGCGGGATCAAAATGTTTTCGGGGTTGCGCATGGTTCGGAAACAGCTCGCTCACTGGGCACATGAAATAGCCGCGCTTGTTGGTCTCTGGCAAAATACTGCTGATGCCCCGTCCCAAGACAGATCTGGATTGGTCTGATTTTTCAGTGGTTATTTCCATATAAAACTACACTCCCCCTCGAGCATCGGTTTCGGCTGATGCGTCTACACCGGTTTCCGCTATGACTGAATCTAAAACTTGTTCGGCCTGAACCACCGGTTCTTCCGTGGTTTCACGGGGCACAGCGGCTTCTTCAGCGACCGCAACGACTTCCTCAACAGGCGTCACTTCGACCGGCACGATGGCCTCGACCCTGGTCTCTTGAGCTTCCACAACAGGTTCGGCGGCCTCTTCTTTAGGACGCAGCGCCGCAATAGCGGACATGTCTAGCGTGCCCATATTGTTTCGACGTAGAAACTCCTCCGCAAGAGCGATGTAGGCCTGACATCCCTTCGACTCCGGATCGTAAGTCACAATCGGTTTTCCGAAACTCGGACTTTCCGAAAGTTTCACGTTTCGCGGAATGAACGTTTCATAAAGTTTTTCCGGGAAGTGAGATTTCATCTCTTTGACGACCTCATGCGTCAGCTTATTTCGCGGGTCAAACATGGTCAAAAGCACGCCCTCGATTTCAAGCTGCTCATTAATATCATCTTTTACGATTTGAAATGTGCTTAAGAGTTGGCCGAGACCCTCCATCGCATAGTACTCACACTGCGTCGGAATCAAAATGGAATCGCTCGCGGTGAACGCGTTGATAGTCAACAGTCCTAAACTCGGGGCACAGTCAAAAATCACAACTTCGAAATCTTCTGGAAGTTTTTTGAGCGCAATCTTGAGCTTCTTTTCTCGACTTATTGCGTTAATTAATTCGACTTCCGCACCGATCAAATTCTGATTGGATGGAATGACAAACAAATCGGGAATTTCCGTGGATTGAATGCATTCGTTCAATTCGCGACGGCCAATAAGAACATCATAAATAGTCGAGGAGGTGTGGCGATCTAGTCCAAGCCCCCCACTCGCGTTGCCTTGCGGATCCAGATCAATCAACAGCGTCTTGCGCTTTCCCGCAGCTAAACACGCAGCCAGATTTACGGCCGTAGTTGTCTTGCCGACGCCCCCCTTCTGGTTTGCGACTGCTACAACTCTAGGGCTTTTGGTCCCGGTAGAGGTCTGCATCTAGTTGTTTCCCCCGATTCGATTTTCCAACGTAATGTTCTCTTCCTCAATTACATCAAATTCTCTTTCTGCTGCGCAAGTTCCTTTCGCACTCGATTGCTTCATTCGCAATTTTCGAGAGAGGTGAATGGCCAGGACTGAAATGGTCGCCGGTGTGATTCCGGAAATGCGAGACGCCTGTCCTAGGTTGATCGGTCTCACTCGAGAAAGCTTCTCCACAGATTCCCTCGGCAGGCCGCTTAAAGATTCATAAAGAAAATCCGTTGGAATTTTTAAATTCTCCATTCTTCCAATTTGATTGAGCTGCGCTTCTGACTGACGAATGTAGCCTTCGTACTTTATTTCCGTTTCCACAAATGAGAGGTCGTCAGGCGAAAAGGTCTCAAGCGATGCTTCCATAAATCGATGGAGATCGGAGTAAGTAATTCCCGGCCTACGCAAAATCTCAGAGCCGAGGGTAAGCGTTTTGATCGGAGCCTGATTCATGGCTTCAAGCTTGGCATTTGTTTCAGGCGTAGGAGTGAGTCGCACTTCGTTCATGAGTGAGCGCAAATTTGCCCGCTGTCGCTGACGGGCCTCAAACTTTTCAAAATCTTTGGAGGAGATCAGCCCGACCCCCTGCGCCTTCGGCAGCAACCTAGTGTCGGCATTGTCTTGTCGCAGAAGAAGTCGCCATTCCGCCCGCGAAGTAAACATTCGATAGGGTTCCGTCGTTCCCTTGGTAACCAAGTCGTCGACCATCACTCCTATATAGGATTCACTTCGTGACAATACGAATGGCTCCTTCTCTTGGGCTCGCCTAGCGGCATTGATCCCAGCGTAAATTCCTTGGGAGGCGGCTTCCTCATATCCCGAAGTTCCATTGACCTGGCCCGCGAAGAACAAGCCCGGGAGTTCTTTGGTCTCTAAAGTGAGAGAGAGTTGGGTCGCATCTATATAGTCGTATTCAATCGCGTAGCCCGGACGAATGATTTCAACTCTCTCAAGCCCAGGAATCGATCGAAGAAAGGCGAGTTGGCAGTCATAAGGCAGACTCGTAGAGAGCCCGCCGGCATACACCTCGTTTGTAAGCCGCCCTTCCCGCTCCAAGAATACTTGGTGTCTCGTTTTATCAGCGAATCGAACTATCTTATCTTCTACGGACGGGCAGTAACGTGGGCCACGGCTCTGAATAATTCCCGCATAGAGAGGGGATTCCTCCAAAGAGCTTCGAATGATCTCATGGGTCATGGCATTCGTGTGCGCGATATGGGCACTCACCAAATCCGAGCGCTTCTTTTCTGAAAAAATCGAAATTGGGGGACAGGATTCTTGGGAAATTTGCTCTTCGGTCTTAGAAAAATCAATGGTTCGGCGATCAACTCGAGGAACGGTCCCCGTCTTTAACCGCCCGACCCGTATTCCGATGCTCGAAAGGTAATCCGACAGACCCACCGACGGCGGTTCGCCCGCGCGCCCCGAGGCAAAATTCATCTTTCCGATGTGAGCCTTCCCATTCATGAAGGTCCCGGTCGTAATCACTACATTCGGAGCATAGAAAATCTGCCCAAGTGTGGTGGCACAGCCCAGTAGCTTGCCATTTTCAATCAAAAGCTTCGAAACCTGCCCCTGCTTGACCGACAAATGGTCGAGCGATTCCACCAGATTCTTCATGATGGCCCGATATTCATGCCGATCTACTTGAACTCGGGTTGCTCGGACGGCCGGGCCCTTGCTTTCGTTCAAAAGCCTGTATTGCATGGCGCTTTTATCGGCCACTCGACACATATGTCCGCCAAGAGCATCAACCTCTCTGGCCAACTGGCTCTTTCCAAGGCCTCCAACAGCGGGGTTGCAGGACATTGCCCCTATCTGATCCACGTTCATCGTCAGCAAAAGGGTCTTTACCCCCATTCGACTGCAGGCAGCCGCTGCTTCAATGCCCGCATGGCCAGCTCCCACTACAATCACTTGGTAAACGTCGGCACTCATAAATGCGTTTCACGTGAAACATTGGACCCACCTAAGTGTTTCACGTGAAACATTCCAATTTTTACTTTCCGATGCAAAATCTGGCGAATATTTCTTTCAAAATGCGGTCTGTTGGAAGCGGTCCGGTGAGCTCTTGCGCCCGGCTGGCGGCCGAGCGGATATGTTCACCGCAGAGATCCAAATACTCGCCGCCGTCCATCAGATCAGCCGCCTTCTTAAGGTCGTCCGCTGCCAATGAAATAAGTTGGTATTGGCGCTCGGAGAAGAGTGGACGATGCGGAATGCCATCAAGGGGGGCCTCTTCTGGCAACACGGCCCGGTGAAGACGCTCAAGTCCCGCGCCCGAGTGGGCTGAAACCGCCAAACAATCCCCCAAATCGCCGGCAATATTCAGGTCTGCCTTGGATCTAACAGGCAGCCACCGCTTTTTTGCTAGCACCTCTTTGACTACGGGTGGGGGCGGATTGCCCCGGTCATCTATCCATAAGACGATGTCCGCTCTTTTAATTGCCAGCATGGCTCTTTCGACGCCTAAATTCTCTACAGGGTCGTCGCTAACCCTAACGCCGGCTGTATCTATAAAGAGAATGGGAAAGCCATTCCAATCCACCACATGTTCAATGGGGTCTCGAGTTGTGCCGGGGGTCTCATAGACGATTGCTTTTGAAGTCTGAGTAATTTTATTGAAGAGGGTCGATTTTCCAACATTCGCGGGCCCGGCTAGGCATACGGTCCACGACTGAAATAGGTGCTTATAAGCTGAAAATGCCCCGGCCCATCGAGCGAGCTCTTCAGATAGGGCTCTCGCCCTCGCCGCGAGGGCCTTGGAATCCCGCGTCCCCACTTCCTCGTCTGAAAAATCCAGCTGGGACTCCACTTGCGTGAGGAGGTCCAGCAGTCTTTCGCTTACATCTGCAACCGAGCCCGCCAATCCCTCCATTTTTGCCTTTAGTCCAAACTCTATGGTTCGTCTCGAAGTCCCATTGAGAACCAAATCCAGGGCCTCCACCTGATCAAGGGCGAGCTTTCCATTCGCCAGAGCCCTTCTTGTGAACTCTCCCGCCTCCGCAGGACGGACTGTTTCACGTGAAACAATTTCGCGGATGATTTCTTCCACGATGATGGGGTTTCCGTGGCAGGTGATTTCCACCAAATCCTCTCCTGTATATGAGTTGGGCCCCTGAAAAAAGGTCGCGACTGCCTCGTCGACAATGGCGCCGTCGGGTCTTTTCAAAATACTGAGCAAAGGATGGCGATGAGACATGCGCTGACCAGACATAGCCTCAATAACGAAGCGTGCACTTGGACCCGAAATACGAATAAGCGCTAACGCCGCCCTCGCTGGCGGCGTCGCCAAGGCACAGATTGTCTCAATCATGCTGGGTCTTATACCGCGATTTTGTGCTCGAGGGGGTATCTCAAATTGAGATGTTTATTCAAATAGACCTGCTGAGCGATCGAAATCATGGCATTGACCAAGAAGTATAGGGTTAAGCCCGCGGGCAGGAATATCATGATGGCTCCAAATATAATGGGCATCCACTTCATCATTTGTCGTTGGATGTGGACGGCTTCATTCTCTTCCATGGCTGGGGGCATGGGCGTCAGCTTCTGTTGAAGCCACATAAGGCCCGTCATCAAAATCGGAGTTACAAAATAGGGGTCATGTGCGGACAAATCCCTGATCCATCCAAAAAATGGGGCGTGCCTGAATTCAATCGACGAGAAAAATACTCGATAGAGAGCAAAAAACACCGGCATTTGAAGCAGAAGAGGAAGGCAGCCTCCCACAGGATTTACTTTCTCTGACTTATAGAGATTCATCATCTCCGCATTCATGCGTGTTTTATCTTCTTTGTATCGGTCTCGAATGGCCTTCATCTTGGGCTGGACCTGTTGGAGTCTTCGCATTGAAACGGCAGATTTAAATGCCAAGGGATACAGAGCGAGCTTCACTAGAATCGTAAGAAGAATGATTCCCACCCCGTAGTTGGGAATCCATTTATAAAAGAAATGGAGGATGCCGAGTAAAAAGCGAGAGATTGGACCAATCCAGCTGCCGTAATCCACCACTTGCTCCAACTCTGGGTTGGCATTTCGCAAATCCTGAATATTCTTCGGGCCCATGTAGAATGCATACTCAAACTCTCCCGTCGCTCCGGGAGCGATTTGCTTCTCCGGCGAGACGAGTGTCATATCGAATGAGCCGTCGGCATTCTTTTCTAGTCGATAGCTCTGTAAAGAAAACTGAGTAGGAACGAGCCCGAAGAAAAAATACTTTTCCGAGTAGCCCGCGGCTGTAATCACGCTCTGATCGATCGCTTCCGTTTTTTCCATCTGCTGGAGCGGAGTCCGAGTAACATCTCCCTCTTTGAAATAAAGCGCTTCATGAATCTCCGCCGACTGCGGGTGAAGCAGATGTTGCCAAAATCCGCCCGACTCTTGATGAACCAGGTTTGAACGATGAAGATCTACCGCCAAGGAAGTTCGAATGGTCTTTCCCGAACTATTGATCACCTTGTCGGAGGTCCTAAGCGAATAGCTATCATTTGGAAGAGTCATTGTTCGCTGAACAATCAGACCGTCTTTGGTTTTCCCTTGCAGCTTCAGTTCCGTTGCATTTTGAGACACCAGGGACCATTCAAGGACAGAACCCGCAATTTCGACTTGAGACGAATTGAGGCCATTTCCTGAAAATGTCTCCGCCATTCTCTCCTTTGCCTTGGGAGTCATCGCGTACTGAAGAAATTGGACTCTTTGAGCTTGGCCAAGGCCGTTCAAAGCAACCTCAATGAGATTATTCTTCATCATGACGACGGCCTGACGTAACCGAGTGTCGGCACTGGCTTGTTGAACGGCCGTGCCGGTCGATTTTAAAGCGGGGGCGTCCGTCGCAGGCGCTGAAATAGAGTTGGTGACCACCGCTTCGTTTTGAATGGGCTTCGGCTTTGGACTTAGGAAGACGATGTATATGACGAAAATAAGAAGGATGGCGATGAGTGTACGAGTATCCATGGGTTTATAAGCTCATTTCTCGCCTAAATGGCGAACAGGCTGCAAGACGCCTAAGGGTTAAAATTAAGGCTTTTTGAAAAGGATGTGATCTAAACTGTTCGACAGCATAGTGCGAACAGGAAACCGGAAACTTACATCGAAGGGGCATTCCGACGAGATCGGAAAACGCATGGAGCAGTGGGCTTACGAATTGATATGCTCGCAAAAATCCCAATGAAATATAACGCAATGCGCTATTCATGCAGCCTCAGCCCTTCCAGCGGTGTCGTTACAGAGTCGAATGCAAAATCATTCGGCCGATGCGAAAGGCGAATTACGATATCGCCCGAAAACTTGGAACGATCACTTCGGAAATATTCTTTGAGAATTCTTCGCACGCGGTTGCGTTCATGCGCTCGTTTCATAACGCGACCAGAAATACTGACTCCAATTCTAGGCTCTGCGTCAGTCTTCCGCTGATACAATATAAAAGGAGGACGATGAATGATGCGGCCGCTTTCTTTTGAATGCGCCGCTTCAAAGACCTTTGCAAAATCTTTCTCGGATATGAGGCGATCCTGCTTACGCAGTCGCATATCAGAACTCCCGATGAAGGCGATGGCTTCGGTTACTTTTCGTAGATACCCACAGCTA
>DDSI01000199.1 GCA_002343335.1 Bacteriovoracaceae bacterium UBA2394 | reverse complement strand
CTCTCCTATAATATAGAGCCGCGTTTGGAACTGGGGGCAGGCCTCAGTTGGGATACAGATTTTGCGGGGCTCGTGGGGGATTTTGGCGTGTCTTCGACGGCACACGTGCAACTTCCATTTCAAATGTCGATCATGCGCGAAGGCGACAATCATGTTCGGTTGAAGCGAAGCCTTATGCGTGGCATTGGCAATCAAGTGAACATTGGTCAGTCCAATGACTGGGATTGGCTAGATGGCGTGTTTCTCATTTCTAAATTTAAGAGCGAGCTCAAGATCATTCCCTTCCGCATGAAGGCAACTCGAAGTCTTTCGAAATCCGTAGACCGTACTTTTCGATTTGACCTGAGCGATTCTGAAGCAAGAAAGGCTTACGAAAAGGCAGTCTGGGGAGATCTTTCGCTCGCAGAAGCCATGGCAATGCAATCACCTCCTGCCGGCGGCAAACGCGCGGTTGAATGGCTCTCGGATCGTCACTCTTCGGGAATGGCCGTCCAACATGAAAACCGCGTGAAAGTCGCATTCATTTATTCCAATAAAGTAGGCGGTAAGATGAAAACGGTCGATGCTGTGATCACTCTGCCAGATGGAAAGGTGCATACTTTTGCCGCGCTCGCTGAAGAGAATCGCGAATGGAAAACCATTTGGGCCAGCTATGAGCGCTGGAATTATTCCTTTTCGGTGAATGTGGATTTGGATCGATACGCCGCGGATCCTCAGGCGCAAGATGCCTTCACCATGACAGCAGAGGCGACCATCTTAGACTCCGATACCACGGACAGAGAAGTAGTCGCTTATAGCGAAGAGTCTGAGAATGCGGTGAATGAACCTGGGCTTTTCCCGCGCCCCTACAAAAACAAAAAAGGAAAGTATGACGACCGCGTCACGAACAGCTCCGGAAGGTCTCGCTTCTATTATCAAATTAATTTGAGCCAGCCTCAGCTACAGAAATTTGTCGCAACACCTCGTGAAAAAATGTGGTCAGCCTTGGAAGCAGCATTCAATGCGCCTCAAGGGGCTTGGGCAAGTGCCCATGCTCGTTTGATGGGGGGAATCGTCAGTGGCGCCGCCTCCATCTTGCAAACGCCGCTTTACCTCATCAACATGCCGCTTAAGCAGCCGGATATGTATTTCTTTGCTCAAAAAGTTTATGACCGCTGGCGAAAGGCTCAGGGCGAGCGAGATATCAAAGAACAAGCCGAAGAACTGGGACGGATGTTCTATAAGCCTCGCTATAGCCAAGAAATGGTGCGACTGATTCGCTATATTTTAGCGGGAGAAACGATTGATTTTTCCGTTCGCGGAGAAAGTAATGTGTTCGGAATGATTGAAAAAGAAGGTCGCAGTCAGTTGCAATTCGGAAATCGAGCCGATGTTCTTAATCGTCAGATTGATTTCGACGACCCTGCTCCAAAACAGGGCTTAGGAAGTTCAAATGGCGGGCAAGCTCCCCAAAACCCCTAAGAATTCTGAGAAGCGTGCGCTACCCTTAGGTGGCGTGCGAGTTCTCGATCTCTCGCGCGTCCTAGCGGGCCCTTTCGCCACTCAGATCTTAGGCGATCTGGGCGCAGACGTGATCAAGATCGAAAGCCCAAAGGGCGATGAAACTCGCCAATGGGGGCCGCCGTACTGGCACGAAACATCCGCGTATTTTCTCAGCGCTAATCGAAACAAAAGATCATTCACCGCGGATTTAAAAAATGAGAATGATCGCGAAGCGATTTTGGCACTGCTGAAATCAGCAGACGTGCTTATTGAAAATTTCAAAGTCGACAGTTTGAAAAAATTCGGACTGGATTTTGAGTCCCTCCGCCTTCGATTTCCAAAACTCATTTACTGCTCGATCACGGGATTCGGCCAAACGGGTCCGCTCGCCCATCACGCAGGTTACGATTTGATGATCCAAGCGATGAGCGGCCTCATGAGCATCACAGGTGCGGATGCCTCTCATCCCACCAAGGTGGGCGTGGCAGTGTCGGATCTCACGACGGGCCTTTACGCGGTCATCGCGATCTTAGCTGCGCTTCGCGAACGCGAAAATTCTGGTCTTGGTCAACGCTGCGATCTCGGCCTCTACGACTGCCAGATTTCTTTGCTTTCCAATGTGGCGATGAACTTTCTCACGTCTCGAAAAGTTCCCGAACCTCGAGGCAATCAGCATCCCAGCATCGTGCCCTATCTCGGCTTGAAAACGCGAGATGGTCGAATGCTCACCATTGCCGTGGGAAATGATGCTCAATTTGCAGATCTCTGCGCCGCACTTGAGACGAACTGGAGTTCGGACGCTCGATATGCCGGCAATCCCAAGCGGGTGGAAAACCGAGACTCACTCGTAGGTCTTCTCGAAAAGAAAATTCTGGAGCGCGATCTCAAAGATTGGATAAAAATCTTCGAGAAGCATCACTTCCCATATGGGCCGGTGGCGAAGCTTGATGAAGTGGAAGCCCACGCCCAAACGAAAGCTCGGGAAATTTTTAGAACCTTAGATGATGCAAAGACACCAACGATTTCTTCTCCGTTGCGCTTCTCTCGGACGCCCATAGGCAAATATTCGGTAGTAAAATCGCCAGAGAAAATTGCCGACGCGACTTGGAAGTAATTATTTGCCTGAGTGAATCGCTCGGATCCAAGAGTATCCCAACCTCCCCGCGCCCCCACGACCAAACGGGCCAAAATGAACATGCCTTCATTGTATATTTACCCCTCACTATTGGACAGAGCCGGTTCCGCCCACTAGTCTGCCAAGGATGGAAAATTTGAGGGGGCTGCGTCGCCGTGGCTCGTGAAATTCGGAATATTTGTATTGTTGCCCACGTTGACCACGGAAAAACCACGCT
>DDSI01000249.1 GCA_002343335.1 Bacteriovoracaceae bacterium UBA2394 | reverse complement strand
TTGATGCTACACCGAGCAAACCGCTGGATAATATTTCTCCAGCCGCGATTTGGATTGTAAAGGGCGTAGGCTTGGGTGCTCACATCCCTGAGCTTTTAACTCACGCCGATCGATGGGAAGAGCTTTTGATTATCGAACCGTCGCTCGAAAGATTTCTTTATCTCTGCCATTTCGTGGATCTCTCGGGAATTTTAAATTTGCCACAGATTGAATGGGTTTTTTTCCGGGATGGAGAGGATCTTCCTATTCAGCTTCAGACGGCCATCTATCGTCGAGAGCGAATTCGCAAAATTCGAAGTGCTACTTTCATTTCCACGCGCGTCAGTGAAACGCTGAAATCGTCATTCGAATTCGTAGAGGCGCAGTGGTACTCCGTTTGCGATGCGGCAACTTCCAGTCAGGGAACTTGGTCTGACACTGCATTTGGGTTGAAGAATATTGTGGGTAATACGAACCGCATTCAAAAGACGCCGGGAATTGATCGGTTGGAGAATATGTTTTCCGATCGACCTGCGTTAATTTGCTCTACGGGACCCTCTCTCCATGCCAGTCTTCCCAGGATCAAAGAGGCAGCAGATAAATGCATTATCATTGCCGCGGATGCGAGCTTGAAAATTTTATTGGATGCCGGAATTAGACCGCATTTCGTTTGCACCTTAGAAAGAGACGAGGAGTCGAAACCTTTTTTCTCTGAGATTCATTGGAACGAGATCAATGGATTTCGCCCTCACCTCGTGAGCTACCCACTCGTTTCCCCCTCTGTGCTCGCCGCTTTCGAGGGGCCACAATGGATTTCGTATCGCACTCATGCGCTTTTTGGACACCTTCAAGCGACGACTCCTCGGGGCGTGCTGGCCTCCGGTCACTCCGTATCTCATCTTTGTACTCGGCTTGCAGATCATTTAGGGTGCACGGAAATTGTTCTCGTGGGACAAGATCTGTCTTTTGATCCGAAAACATTTGCTTCGCATTCCAAAGGAATTGCTTATCCCGGGTGGGCTCTTTCAAAATCGGAAGACGAGCGTCGAGCACTCCTCAAAGAGGGGGGTGAAGAATTTTATTGGGGCATTGGGAATACGGAAGAGCGAGTGCCCACCTCCACCTTCTATGTGATCTTTGCACGAGAATTCTCCCTCATGCTTCCACAGTTGAGGGCTCCCATTTTTAATGCCACAGAAGGCGGCCTTCGAATTCCTAACATGCCGTGGATCTCGCTGACCGAAAAAGTGAAGTCTTGGAAGGGTCAATCCTCCGTCGAGAAAGAGCTCGATGAATTACATGAGAGAAGTACGCAGACGCTCAAGCCCTCAGCAGATCTTTGGGCAAGCGCAAAACCGGAGGCGCAAAAAATTTTAAAAGTACTTTCGTCGCAAACGATCAATGCGAACACGATTGAAAAATGCCGCGAAGAGCATTCTTCGATCGCGGAGGATCCTATTGCTTATTCCATCTCTGGTCATCTACTCGGTCAAAGATTTATTCAGCTTGAAAATGAGTGGGCATGTTTGGCGAGAGAAAATGCCTCGGCTCAGAAAAAGATCGAATTTTTACAGCGATGGAATTCTGAAGTGAAAGAAGTCGTCCAGGGTTTTTTGGACTTAGTGGGTTAAGCATCTCACGGATGAGGGAATATGATTAATTCGAATGCAGAGTATTTGAAAACGAATGTGGATTGCTTTTTAAAGCGCTGTCCTGACGCGAAGACGGCCGTGACAAACGCGCTTCAGATACTCGAAAAGTCGTCGATCAAAATTAGTTCTGTGGGGAACCATCTCGAAATGCGAGAGGGGGAGCGGCTTTTGGATTCCACGGCCCCCGATTTTCATGCGGAGATTCGCAAGCGAGCCAAACCTGCCAGAGTGTTTCTTGTCGAAGGGTTAGGGCTGGGAGCTAATCTTCAAAAGATTGCCGCTTATACCTTCGTGACGAATCCTGAAGTCGTCGTCGTGGAGCCCAATCTAGAACGATTTCTCAAGTGGTGTGAGACAGATGATCATTCGAAGCTCATTCAGAATCCACACTATCACTGGCTTGTGGGACTCTCCGCCGAGGGTTGCTTCGGTAAGTTTGGAGAAATTTTCTACAATCCATACATGACCTTTCGTTTAGATAATCATCAATTCATCTCTCACCCTGTACTTTCAGAACTTTATAGCGATTACTTTGAACGAGTGTGGGATGAATTCTCCACCACCTGCATTCAGGCGAGTAGCTTATTCGGAACCGTGGAGGATTCGATGGTGGGCGTTCAGAATACTTTTGAGAATGTAGATTTTATTGAATCTTCCCCGGGAATCCTCAATCTTAAAAATCAATTCAAAGATATCCCTGCGGTCGTGGTGGCAACCGGCCCAAGTCTTTCCAAGTCGATAGAAGAATTGAAGAGTATTCAAAATCGAGCACTCATTTTGGCGGCGGATGCGAGCTTGAGTATTTTGCTCGACCACGGCATCACCCCACATTTTGTTTTAAGCTTGGAGCGAGATTCCTATTCGAAGCCCTTTTTTGAAAAGGCTTCCGCGTCTCATCCTGAGATGAAGACTCAACTTATCTGCTACCCGCTCGTGCCGCGAGAAGTGCACGACACCTTTAAGGGAAAGAAGTGGGTGCTGTATCGAAATTACGGATGGTTTGGTTACTTCGAGCAACAGCTTCCAAAGGGCACGCTTGCGAGTTATCAATCCGTTACGCATCTCGCAAGTATCGTGGCAGAATATCTGGGTTGTTCGGAAGTCGTGCTTGTAGGTCAGGATCTCGCGTTTGACCCTCAGAATTTTTCCTCGCATGCTACCGGAGTAGCCTACACCGAATGGAATCAAGCGAAGTCGGAAGAAGTGCTTCGGGAAGAAATCGAAAAAAGGGGAGAGGGAAAGCTCATATGGGTTCCCGGAAACATTCAAGATAAAGTTCCTACGAGCAGTGTCTATTATCTTTTTGCGAAGCAATTTACACTCTTATCTCAAGCTCTCAAGATTCCGCTCATCAATGCGACCGAGGGTGGAGTGAAGATTCCGCTTCTGGCCTGGAGAAGTTTAACGAACCTTAAGCAAGAATGGCCCATCGTAAAGGATCTCTTTGAGCGGATTGACGGGCTCAGAAAACGAGATTCGAAGAAACTCGATCTGAGTTCCGAGTATCAATATCTCTGTGATCTTCGAGATCGTATTTCTACGCTCCGGGAGAACTTCACGATGATTATGGAAAATCCGGATGTTAGTCGGGAGAAGAAGTTTGAGATCTTAAAGACGATTCGGGAATCTCGAGTGCAAATGAGCAATGACACGCGGTTTGCTCGCTGGATCATCCAAAATGCGGGAGTAGAGATCGTGCAATTGGAGAACGGCATCTTCGCCCAATTCGACGACGACATCGCCTCTATGGAGAAGCAGCGGCAACTGATGGTGAATTGGATAAATCACATTCTTCACATCATCGTCCGACTCGTAGGAATGTTCGAAGTAACCCTTCGCCCGCAAAATTCTATTCATCACAATGAGACAACACAGCGCGCTTAAACCGATAGAGCGTTGTGTCTATAAAATTCTCTTCCGAATGTAAGTTCACCGAAAGACTCGCATTTTTTCTTGCATGCAATGTGTAAGCAGGAAATTGCTTAAGCAAAACCCCATCTTTTCCGAACAGACCCCTGTACACACGATCGTTTTGTGAATTGGTCACTGGGATCGACAGGATGTCGAAGCAATTCACAAGCCTTCCTGTGATGCGATGGAGAATCAAAAATGGGATTTCGAATTAACACGAACGTCGTGTCGTTGGCCTCACAACGAGCATTACAATCTTCGTCAAAGGCATTAGGAAAAGCCCTTGAGCGATTGGCCTCAGGTTCGCGTATCAATCGCGCAGGGGACGATGCCGCCGGTCTCGCGATCTCCGAAGGTTTGGGATCCCAAGTCCGAGGGGTTCGAGTCGCCGTCAGAAATGCAAACGACGCTCTCGGCTTCTTGAACACTGCGGAAGGCGCCTTGGCCGAACTCACCAACATTACTCAACGTCTTCGCGAGTTGGCGATTCAGTCTTCCAACGGAACCTTAGGATCTACGGACCGAGGTTACTTGAACTCTGAAAGAGCTCAGTTGCTGGAAGAATTTGATCGTATCGCGGTTCAAACGAACTTCAACGGTGCGAACTTGCTCGATGGTTCCTTCAC
>DDSI01000248.1 GCA_002343335.1 Bacteriovoracaceae bacterium UBA2394 | reverse complement strand
GTGATCATCGTGATGGCTTCAGGGAGTGAGATCACTCGAGGCAGTCTTTGCGTACCTCCCGCTCCAGGCAATACACCCAACTGCACTTCCGGAACGCCGATCGAAGTCTTAGGCGAGTCCGAACAAATGCGATACTTGCAAGCTAAAGCCAACTCCAATCCACCCCCCATGCAGGGACCGTCGATCGCGCACAATGTGACTTGAGGAAGTTCGGAAAGCGCTTGGAAGACTTCCTGCGCTTTTTCGACGAGAGCCATATCATCCTTGCGCTCGGTCATCGCTTCAATTTCGGTAATATCAGCTCCCGCCAAAAACATATCCGGCTTATCCGACCAGATGAGAACGGTTTTAATCTCATTTGCCTTCGCTTTCAAAAAGGCGACGTGCTCATAGAGTTCCATCCACGCTTGCTTATTGAGCTTATTGATCTTTTCATTCGGCGTATGAATCACGATCTCAGCGTGATCGTGAACAACCGTGATTCGAACATTCGGTTCCGTCGACCGATTAAATTGCGGGACTGAGTTCATAGCATTTAGCTCCGAATTTGATCTGACATTATTTTGGAAGTTGGGATTTGAATTCATGCTGCCGGTCTTTCTACGACGCAAGCACCACCCTGTCCGCCACCAATACAAAGCGTGGCTAGCCCAAATTGCTGATTGCGACGTTTGAGCTCCTTCAAAATGGTGAGGACGAGTCGCGCTCCACTCGTTCCTACGGGATGGCCAAGCGCAATGGCGCCGCCATTCACATTCAATTTGGCAGGATCGACCGCAAAGGGCCCTTGAAAATCTTTTCCAATATATTTATCGGCAAACTCCTTGCTTTCAAACGCACGGAGACATCCGATCACTTGGGCAGCAAAGGCCTCGTTGATTTCGATAAGATCCATATCTTTCATTTGCAATCCCGCAGCTTTCAGTGCGCGAGGAGTGGAAAAGACCGGACCGAGTCCCATCCGAGAGGGCTCGCAGCCCGCAAATTGCACGGAGCGAATAACTCCCAAAATGGGATAACCTTCAGCCTTCGCTTTTTCTTCGCTCATTAAAACCATCATTGCGGCGCCATCGGTGATGGGACAGGCATTGCCCGTCGTTACGGTGCCATGACGACGATCAAAATAGGGTTTTAATTTTTGAAGGGCTTCCATCGTCTGTCCGTCCCTCGGCCCGACGTCCACATCCACCGCCTTCTTCATTTTGGGAGGATAGGCTGGCGCGATTTCCTCTTTGAGTCGTTCCCGTGCAGCGACTGCCTTTTTGTGGCTCTCGAGCGCAAATTTATCCTGCTCTTCTCTCGTAATTCCAAAATCACGAGCAATTCTCTCGGCCGTTTGCCCCATGTTCATGCCGGAGACGGGATCCGTAAGTCCTTCTTCGATTGCGATGACCGGCTTCAAGAATTTAGGGCGAATGCTGAGCAGTGCCTGTAATTTTTGCGCGAGGTTTTTCCCGCGGCTCAGAGTGACGAATGCGCCTTTCATCTCTTCGGTGAGCAAAAAGGGAATTTGGGTCATGCTCTCGGTTCCCCCGGCGACGATCACGTCGGCCTCCCCCGTCTGAATCATGCGCATTCCCTGAGCAATGGCTTCCATGCCACTTGCACAATTTCTTTGCACCGTAAATGCAGGCACGCGCTTTGGAACGCCGGCAAAGAGTGCGACGACGCGCGCGATATTGGCGGAATCCGCAGGCTGTCCGATATTGCCAATGATGATGTGATCAATATCCTCATAGCCGATTCCACTTCGAGCGACGGCTTCTTGAAAAGCTCGCACGCCCAAATCGACGGCAGAAAGGGGTGCTAAATCCATTCCCGCTTTTGCAAAAGGAGTTCGCGCTCCATCTACGATTACAACTCGCCGTTCCGATGACATAGATCCTCCCTGTGATGTGCCTTAAATTTTCGCATTGGAGATCGAAGAAAGCTATTGAATAAGTAGGGTAGATCGATTCTTAAACGTAGTCCTCAATGGGCTCGTACTTCCCAAACCATTCCATGAGTTTGGCTTGAGAATCCGAACTTTCCCCTCGAAACTCAATGAGCACATACGTTAAGCGATGAAAGGATCCCAAGGAACGAAGGTCGAGACTTAAGTTCTTCGTCCAGGCCCCAGCATTGAAGTACTCCTTTCCGTTCTGAAATTGTCGGTAGTTTGGAATATGGGAGTATCCGAAAATCACCTTTTGAGTGGAGTCGGAGGCCAACAACACCTCCGCATATTCTTCTAAGGTTTCGGTATCGGCCGCCTGAGAAAAGATTTTCAGAATCGTGAGCAAGGAATTACCCGGATATAACTTTCGAGAGCTGGCAGAAGCCAACATCGTTAAAAACTGCCAAATCACCCGCCAAAGAAATCGAGTTTCGAAAAGGAGCGCCCAAACCAAATAATTTCTCATGGGTCGTACGCGGTAAAATTGCGGGCGAATTTTTCGAAGCGGCTGCACAAAATGGGCATTGAAAAAGGCCCCCCACGGGAGTTTCAAGACGGGCAAGCCATCCACTTCTTTGAACGGCTCCTTCACGTCAATCGCATACATCGCCTCATACTGGTGGCCATGCTCCACATATACTCCGCGATCCAAATAATAATCGGGCATGAATTTCACACGATCCGATACTCTTCGACGGAACTCTTCTTGTACCTTTGGCCAGTGCATACCCACATCGCTCTCCCCGACGATGTAAATGATGGAGTGATGAGGATTTTCGCAGAATCGTCTGAGCGCTTCGATCACCTGACGGTGGCCATCCATCGCGACGCGAATGAGTTCAATCGCGTAGGTTTCAAAGAGCACATCAGGATAATCCACCACGGCCCGACATCGCAGCATTTCAAAGAAGTTCCCATTCAGAACGAGTTCGACCTCGTCATAAGCTTTTCCATAGTGATCAATGAATTCTGCAAGCCGACTATCGACGGTGAAATCTTCTAAGACGTTCAGAGAGCCGTCCCAATTTCGACGCCCCTCCCCAAGATGCAAATCCGAAACGACGACCTTGGCGCGTGTGCGCGGTGCCGACGCCCCTCCATCGCTCACCTCAGACCCCTCTCAGGCATGCATTGAGCTCGGCGCTAATCGCTTGCTCCCAGTACTGGCGCGCGGATTGCGTCCAAGCTTGAATAGAACTTCTCACATTGGCCGAACTTCGCGGCAGTTGACTGCAGACTTGAGTGGCAAAATAAAGTCGATACTCAAGCGGAAGTTCGAGGCCCCAACTACTTTCTACCAACTGCAAAACTTCCGGCAGAATTTGTGGATTAGAAGCCGCAATCTTTTGAATGAGATTCATGGCCATCTTCTTCTGCTCCAAATCCATCGCCAGGCTCGAAATGAACGCTAAGGGCGCACGGGGAAATCGGTAGCTTTGAAATTGCATGAGCGTATCTAAGATCTTCATGTTCAGCCGATAATTTCGAGCCTGCGTATATTTATACAAATAAAGTTCCGCGAGCGGTGCATTGGCCACTAAAAATTCTTGTCCCTTTGAAACCCAATCCGCGCGATAACTTCCGAGGCGCATGACCGACCGATTGAGCTTCTCCACATCCGCTTTCGGTAAATTGGGTTCAACTTCTTTGGCCAACGTGCGGAGGAGCCGATCCCGCTCCTGGCTAAAATCCGGCATTGGGCCCGAAGGAGCTGGTGCGGGCTGTATTTCGACTTGAGGCGTCGGCTCAAAAGGCACAGGTTCCATCGGCTCCACTTGGGCAATCGTGAGTAAAAACAAGATGATCGGCATAAGACCAATTTGAATCTCCACATTGACGGAGGCAAGGGGCGAATGAAAAAATCGATCATGTCGCGATTTTTCTCGATCACTTTTGCCGCACTGCTCATTTTGACCTTGTCCGTGCCTACAGTCTCGAAAGCCACTACCTTTCTCGTGCGATCCGAAAGACAGAAAATTTTGGAAGCCAAACGCATTTGCGCCGTGAAAGTCATGAAAGTGGAATTCATTCCCCAAAATGTCATTTCAAAGACCGCCATGACCGCAGCGTGGGTTAATCCTCTAGTCTGCTTTAAGGACGGTGTGAAAAAACCTTTCCGCGTGGTTTATCCCGGCGGCGAAACTGAGAAGGCCGTAGAATCTGGAAAAAGCGTGCGCATGAAAGTTTCCGTGCCCGGCACGCCCGATCTGCAAACGGACGAAACTTACGTGCTCTATCTCTGGCGAGGCCACGACGGCGAAGATTTCACCGTGCAGGGCTGGACCGAAGGCGTAACTCCCATTCGCTACGACCGAAAGGCGAATGATTACGTCTTGGCCCGTCCGCTTCCCACTTATCAAGAAGCCACCGCGGACAAAAAAACTTCCAGCCAGATCGCGCAACAATCCACCAAGATGCAAAGCATGAGCTTGAAGCGCTTCGGTCAACATGTGGAAAAAGTCCTCAGACGCGGAAAATAAAGAGCCGCTCCTCCTATCGAAAATCGTCCACTTCTTTGGTGGAAATCTTATCCAAGCCAAAGCAGTCGTGAAGCACCCGCACGGCGAGCTCCGTATATTTCTCGTCAATCACGCAGCTCACTTTAATTTCCGACGTCGAGATCATTTGAATATTGATGTTGTCCTTGGCGAGCGCCTTAAACATTTTGGCCGCCACACCGGAGTGGGACCGCATCCCATTTCCTATAGCAGAAATTTTAGAAATGCGATCATCTCCGCGCACCTGGCGAAATTTTAAAGCTCCCTTATTTTGCTCCAACACTTCTAAGGCCTTCCGCAAATCCGCTCTAAGCACCGTGAAAGAGATATCCGTCGTGCCATCTTTGGAAACATTTTGCACAATGACATCCACACCCACGCCTGCTTCAGCAATGTTTGTGAAAAGCTCCGCGGCGATTCCCACGCGATCGGGCATTCCCTCCACCACGACCTTCGCTTCATTCTTCGTATAGGTAATTCCAGATACAACGAGTGATTCCATAAGACGAGATTCCTCCAAGACCCACGTGCCGGGAACATCCTTAAATGTTGATCGAACGTGAACGGGCACCTTATATTTTTTAGCGAATTCTACGGAACGAGTTTGCAGTACTTTCGCGCCAAGCGACGCCAATTCCAACATTTCATCATAGGTGATCGACGAAAGTTTTTTTGCCTTCGGTTCAATATTCGGATCGGTCGTAAAGACGCCTTCGACATCCGTGTAAATATCGCAGACGTCCGCTTTGAGTGCGGCAGCGAGGGCCACTCCCGTTGTATCACTTCCTCCACGACCTAGCGTCGTGAGATCTCCTTCGTTCGTGACACCTTGAAAGCCTGGTGCCACGACGACCTCCCCACTGTTTAGCGACTTCATGATTCCCTCGACGTCAATGTGCTCGATGCGAGCGCGTGTGAACTCCCGAGAGGTTCGAATCGCGATCTGATTGCCTAAATAAGTGCGAGCTTTCAGCCCTCGCGCCAACATGCAAATGGAAAAGAGCGCGACGGATTTCTGCTCGCCGGTTGTGAGAAGCACATCCATCTCGCGAGGATCGGGACTCTGAGAAAAGTGCCGAGCCAACTCAATGAGTGCATCGGTCTCGCCCTGCATCGCCGACAAAACCACCACCACTTGGTGTTCCTTCGCGCGCTTCGCGACGATGTCCGCGACATTCTCAATTCGCTTCAAAGAGCCAACGGACGAACCCCCAAATTTAAGGACATGAAGACCCACGGAAGAGTTTTAACAGGGCGGAGGCTGAAGGCAAGAGCAAGTGACCGCGCGGGCCGCTCCGTCATTTTGGAAGGTCCATGAGAGCTGATAATCAAATCGGTTTGCGGGAAGTTTCGTTCGCTCCGGCCATTCGACAAATACGATCGCATCGCCCCACTCGCTTGCATCCCAAGGGTCGGGATGTGTTCCATCTAATCGATAGCCATCGATGTGTATGATGCGCATTCCATTTCCAATTTCGTACTCGCGCATCAACGTATAAGTTGGAGATGTCACGGGCCCGTCATACCCCAGAGATTGAATGACGAAGCGAGCGAAAGTCGTTTTTCCTGCGCCCAAATCACCTTCCAGTCTGACCCACATCCCCGGCTTCAATGTCTTTGAAAAGTCCAAGGCGAATGCCTGAAGTTGATCGAGAGTGGAAACATCTCTCATTTTTGCAACCGCTCAAAGGCTTCGGAAAATACATCCAGTTGATCTGCGCTCAAGCTCGCGCGCTTTCGTCGAAGCACTTCTCCCACTTCCCTCTGAAAGACGAGCGCGGAAAAAACACATTGCCGAAAATCCATCGGCCTCTGTGCCAAAAAACCTCCCAAAATTCCACTGAGCACATCACCGCTTCCCGCTTTTGAAAAGATGGGGTTGATCGACAGGTTCACATAAAACCTTGAAGGCTGCGATTTTAATGCAAGAATCCCGGGCGCGCCTTTCAAGTAAACATTTGTATCTAATTTTTTCATGAGCGCCTTTAAAGATCCCTCTCGGTCGGCGCTCACCTCTTTTGGTGTTGCCTTTAACATCCGCGCCGCCTCTCCAGGA
>DDSI01000088.1 GCA_002343335.1 Bacteriovoracaceae bacterium UBA2394 | reverse complement strand
CCGACATCGAACTCGATCCATTGATTCCAAAGACTGTCGATTCTGCTCAGCTTTCCGAAATTGTCCGGCTTTACGATTCTCGCGGGAATTTGATTTATTCCAACATCAACATTCGAGACCTAAGTACAAACATTCGTCAACAAAGCAGGTTTATCGATCGCGGAATATTTGTGATGGAGGGAAGCTCTCGAGAATACTTTACTCTTATTCGTTCTTATCGAGCTCCTACAGGACGAGTTTTTCTTCTTCAGATCGCCGCCCCTCGCCCAATCGGCTATCAGGTCCTTAGAGAGAACGTGATTCCGTTTTCCCTGGTTTTCATCGCTCTCCTTCTCTTTTCCTTTTTTGTAGCTCGTTGGGTAGCCGTTCAAGGTCTATCGCCTCTTCGAAAAATTATGAGGCAGATTGATGCGTTGGATTTTGATCGGCTGAAGAGCTGGCAACCTCTCGGTTTGAACGAGGTTCCGAGTGACTTCCGCCCTCTCGTTGAAAAAATTAATGAACTCGTTTTACGATCGCAAAAATCTCTCCTGAAGTTCCATCAACTTGGGAGATTCATTGCTCACGAAGTAAGAACTCCTCTAACAATTATTCAGGGAGAAATCGAAACGGGTCTCATGGGAGACATGAAGGATTCAGATAGAACTAAGAATTTACTCGAGAGCGCACTCCAAGAGGTGTCGAGAATCGATCAGATTGTTCAGACCGTTCTGAGGCTCGCTTCAAAAGATCGAGCCAAAGATCCTTACAAACCCGAAGTCTTCGATCTTAGGGATTTTTTGAAACAGCATTGGGAGGAACTTGAAAAGCTGGCTCATCGCGATTTGAAACTGAATGCAAGTGGGGCGGCTTCGGAATCGTACGAAGTCCTCATGGATCCGGAACTGCTCTCTCTGCTTCTTAGTAATTTAGCGCGCAATATTCACAAACACACCTCTAGCAATGTCAAAGCTGAGATTTCTCTTCTGCGAAATCCGGATCGATCTCTAACGCTGATGATGGATGACAGCGGAGCGGGGATGAGCCCCGAACTCGTTGAAGAACTTAACGATCCACAGGCCGTCAGCCGTAAAGCAGGCCTAGGATTAAGTCTCTGCAAGGAAATCGTGAGCGTGAGCAAATTGAACCTCAGCTTTGAAAATAGACCTTCTGGAGGACTTCGAACGAAGGTCAATTTCCCTGCTCTATTACAAAGCCAACTAAAAAATTGAATCATATCAACCCTCTAGTCCTAATTAGGACTTTGGTCGTCTATCGAGACGATACGCCTGCAGATAGAGATATCTTATCCGGCAAAAGTCGGTGGCAAGGGATAAAGGAAGGTCGGAATGAACGCAAATTCATCGGAACCTGCGGCTGCGAACTCCACTAGACAGGAGCGAAATTTCTTTTTGCGAATTCTGCGTGGAGAGCCACTTATATCGTCGACCTCGGTAAAAAAAACGACTGAAAACCATGTCGATGGAATGTTCTCCAATATTTTACGAGGCCAACCCTTTATTCAAGATTCATGGATTCACGAATGCTTTTTAGGTTCGCACGACGTGATGGCTTGCCTCAATTCCGAGGGTGGAATTCTGTACGCTAATCCCGCGCTGCTCCAAACCTCGGGGCTATCTCTCACGGAAATCTGTGAAAGAAAAATCAATGCAGTCCTGCCGGATTGCACAAGTAATATTTGGATACATTTCATTCAGCAGATGAAAGAAGGTCAACCCATTCGATTTAATTCCTCAGTTGAAAATTCTCAGAGTCGAAAACGGCAGTTTGAATTTACCCTAAGCTGGATCGAATCCTGCGAGTTTGTATTTGTCGTGGGACGTCCGATGCAAGATGGCCACATCGATCCCCTATCTGCGCAGTATCGACAGAGCGAAAAGCGATACCAGGGACTTGTGGAATCTCAAACGGATCTCATTGTGAGAATTGATTGGGAAGGCCGATTCACGTTCGTCAACGATGCCTACTGTGTGAAAGCAGGCAAGCCGCGCGAAACCTTAATTGGTACGAAGTTTATTCCTCAGGTTCACCCAGATGACGTGCCCAGAGTATTCAAAATGATGAAGCAACTTGCGACACCTCCCTATCGAGGGGTGAGCGTGCATCGCTCCTGGACGCACCTGGGCTGGCGAAAATTTCAATGGGAAGCCTGTGCTATTCACGACGACGCTGGAAAAATTATTGAACTACAAGGGGTGGGGAGAGATATCACAGAACATCTCGAAGCAGAGTCTCGTCTCAAGCTGCACGCCCAGGAGTTGGTTCGTAGAAATCAGGAACTTGAAGAGTTCGCTTACGTTGCATCTCATGATCTCAAAGAACCCCTTCGGATGATCACAAATTTTCTTCAGCTTCTTCAGATGAAATATACAAAACAGCTTCCTGACGAAGCCCACCAATTCATTGGCTATGCCTTAGGAGGATCGCAAAGACTTATGCATCTGATTCAAGCGTTGCTAGAATATGCGCAAGTCAGCAGTTCTAAGATTCGCTTGAACCCCGTCAACACTCAGCAAGTGGTGGATGCCGCATGCCTCAATCTTAAGCATCTCGTAGACGAATCCTCCGCGGAGATTTTCTATCGCGATTTGCCCGTCGTTCACGGTCACTTTAATTTACTTGTAGAGCTCTTTCAAAATCTGATCGATAACAGCTTAAAGTACCGAAGAGAGACACGACCCAAAATTCGAGTGCGCGCCATTAAGCAAAGCAGGAACTATTTATTCTCGGTGACTGACAATGGAAAGGGGTTGCCCGCTCGATTCAATGAACGCGTCTTTAGACTTTTTCAGCGTTTAGAACCTAGAGATTCCAGTCGTGAAGGAACGGGTATTGGATTGACGGTTGCAAAACGAATTGTAGAGCGTCATGAAGGGAAAATCTGGGTCGAATCTCAGGAAGGAGTGGGAACCACATTTTATTTTACTCTCCCTTTACCCAGCGAAGAGAACAGCGTTGATGCAGAAAATCTTTTGCGAGTTCTGCATTCGGATTCGCCGGATAAAAATTGAGAATGCGAATGAAAAGAATCTCCATTTTTTTGGCCATTCTTTCCTTCACAGCTTCAGCGCACTTTAAAGCGGCTGTTCATGCGGAAGAACTGCCAAATCCCTTTGACCCCTTCACTTACATGGATCAGACCCTTCATCAAGAACTGACGGATATGACCACTGACGAAATCAGTTCAAATTCGATCCAAAAAAATGAAGTTTTTCTATTTATTCCCGGAATCAATGCCCTCGCTGGAAATATGAAAAGAGCGAGGGCGTACTGTCGGTCCAAGGGTTTTCGTACGGCGGTCTTCGTACAACGGAGTGAAGCTCCTGACTTCAAAGGGAGTGCGAAAAGCCTTCGAATGGATCTTCAAAATGCGATTGAACGTCTTATTCATCGTCACAAATTTAAAAAGGTCCATTTAGTCGCCCATTCGGGGGGTACGATCAGTGCATTATATCTTTATCAAAAATGGACGGAGATGTGGAAATACGTTGCCTCTATCAAATTCTACAGCCCCATCATTCTGGAGACTCAAATTCTTAGCATCGATGATCTACACAAAATCGCAAATTTATACCTCGCCCGAGAGCTTCCTCTGTTTCATATATCAAGTTCGGACGACATCGACCTCACCATTGAGATAAAGCGAATTCTCGGAACCGCTAACCATCCCCGCAGAGTGCTTCGCTTAAAAAAGAGTTTAGATTTCGTAATTTCAGGCATTGAAGCCTTACGTGAAATACATCGCGCGGGCTTCCCGAGGGCCTCACTCATCCCACTTTATTTTCTTTATTCTTCGGCCGACTTTCATATGGATGTCGTGGCCTTAGAAATTTTGGCGGAGCAATTGCGAGCCAATGGTAAGGATGTGACATTAGTCGATCTGGAAAACCGGCCTGGGGATCCGCATGAAACACTTCACTTGCACCAAGGCCGCGATGGCCATATGAATTCAGATCCTGCAGCGACCTACCTCACTGAGGCCCGAGAGTTTTCTCCTGAAAAAGTTCAGACGATAGATCTCCTTAACGCGTGCGCGGACGTTATCGAATCCATGGACAGATTGAGGAACTCGTATCCCGGCGACACGCTGCCTTTAGCGCCCCCACCGGATCAGGGTTTCGACTTCATTCAACGCCGAAGTCCTTAAGAGCCCCCAGCAGGAATTTTTTGCTCGGAATTCAGCATTTGCAAAGCGATTCGAAGTCGCTCTATTATCCATTTCTTATCAGTTTCGAAGTTGCCTCTGTGGCGGAATTGGTAGACGCACAGGACTTAAAATCCTGGGGGCCGAAAGGTCCGTGCCCGTTCGATTCGGGCCAGAGGCAAACTGTTTGGACGAATCTCCGCATTCTACTTCGCTGCGTTAGCAACTAGTGTCATAAAAATTTGAGGCGCCGCCCCAAGGATTTCTCGCCGTGGCGCTTCAGAAATTTTATAGTGAATGTCGGGGGAGATAATTCATGTCAAATAAAAGTCCGAACGGGCTGACCATCAGGTCGAGCCTGAGTCGAATCATTTCGTTAACTTCAACATTCACGTTCGTATTTTTTGCTTTCACTTCTGCTGAAGCGCGTTTTCTAGATCCAGATTTGAAAACCTGGATGAGTGAAAAAGAATCTGCGCAACAACTTTTGCCATCTATCAAAGAGGTCATCGTGTATCTGAAACCCGATGCCTCCTTTCAAGCGCAAGGAATCACGGCGGATCGATCGATGCAGCGAATGGCGCTCACCATGCAAGCCGAGGAGATCACACAATCTCTTTCTAGCTATTCAAAAGAGTATGAAACACTTTGGAGTTCCAACGCCGTTATCATGAAAATTGATCGCGCGAGTTTGAAGAAACTCGTTAAGAACGGACTTGTCGATGGAGTTGTCTTAAACAAGACGATTATGCTCGACGAACCCAAAGCGAGTGAGTCCAAAAGAAAAGTGAATGCCGATCAATCTCAGTTCACCTACGGCCTTCAACTGATACATGCACCCGAGGCTTGGGAAAAAGGTAGTCGCGGGGAAGAAGTCGTTGTCGGAATTATTGACACCGGAATTGATGCTGATCATCCCGACCTGAAGGGAAAGGTGGTCATGGTCAAAGACTTCACCAAAGATAACGATGGAAAAGACTATCACGGTCACGGTACGCACGTCGCCGGAACCATCGTCGGAGGAAATGCCAGCGGAACACAAATCGGGGTAGCTCCAAGTGCGAAGGTCATCATGGCCAAGGTTTTTGACAGCGAAGGTCGCGCGGAACTCGCGGGCTTGTTGAAAGCAATGGAATTCATGGTAGATCCCGACGGCGATCCTTTGACAAAAGATGCTCCTCGCGTGGTCAGCAACTCTTGGGGATCTTCGAGTCAGTTCGTGTACGCGTTTAAAAATGTCATTCAAGTATGGAGAGATCATCAAATTTTCCCGAGCTTCGCGGCCGGAAATTCGGGATCGTCCTATCTGACTATCAATGCTCCCGGAAGCTACCCACACTCCTATGCCGTTGGTGCTGTGGATGAAAATGGCGAGCTCACAAGCTTCAGCAGCCGAGGGCCCGTGATTTGGTTGGTGAAGAAATTACCACGGTTCATCACGAAGCCCAATATTTCCGCTCCCGGATACAACGTAAAATCGAGCGTTCCCGGAGGCGCGTGGGCAGAATATTCTGGAACGAGCATGGCGACACCTCACTTAAGTGGCGTCGTGGCGCTCGCACTCGCCGCAGCTCCTGAGCTCACGATCGAAAAACTGACCGAGATTCTCAACTCCTCAGTCCTTGATAAGGGTCCCGAGGGTATGGATAATCGGTACGGTTATGGAATTGTGCAAGCCGATCAAGTGGTCGCAAAGGCTAAGTCATGGAGACTAAGCTTGGCTTTGTCTTCCCAGGGCAAGGCTCACAATCGGTAGGCATGGGCTTCGGCCTAGCTACGCGATTCTCTGATTTTGAAAGTATTTTTCTCGAAACTTTAAGGGAAGCCGATGCAAGTATCGGCTTCCCGCTTTCTCAAATCCTGCGAGAAGGTCCCGCCGAAAAACTTAAAGAAACCGATATTACTCAGCCCGCGCTTCTCACGGTGAGCACGGCAATGAGTCGCTGGTTAAAATCAAAGGGCATTACACCTCACGTGGCGTTGGGCCACTCTCTCGGCGAATTTTCGGCACTCGTATTCTCGGAAGCGCTTTCTTTTTCTCAAGCGGTCAAACTCGTTCATCTTAGAGGTCGATTGATGCAGGAAGCCGTACCGTCAGGAGTCGGTGGAATGGCGGCACTGCTTGGAGCGACCCCCGAGATTGCTCAGAATCTTTGCGAGAAGGTTAAGGAATCTTTGCCGGGCAAAGTTTTGGAGCCTTCCGCTTACAATTGCCCAGGCCAAGTGGTCCTCTCTGGACACATCGTCGCCATCGACTGCGCCGTTGCAAGAGCGAAAGAATTGGGAGCCAGGGCGGCGACTAAATTGGAAGTATCCGGACCCTTTCACTGCTCGCTCTTAAAGAATGCAGGAGCGGAACTGGGTAAGGCGCTTTCGGAAATCGATATCACTGCTCCTCAAACTCAAGTCATCGCCAACACGACCGCTGACATTGAACACGCTGCCTCCGACATTCGAAAGAACCTAGAAGATCAAGTTTCGCAGGCCGTGCGTTGGGAAGAATCCGTGAAGCGCGCTCTTAGCCTCGGCGTCACTCGCTTCGTCGAAGTTGGATCTGGAAAAGTTTTGACGGGATTATTGAAAAAAATATGCCCGGAAACTCCTTGCGAATCACTCGATACCATCGAAGATCTCAAATTGTTGGGAGCTTAACAAAAGCTCCCTTTATTCTTAGCAACACTTAACCCCACGTTGAATCTTTTGACGCTCTGCCCGCCGTAGAATGGGGCTAAGGGGGTGCTCATGTTGGCACAATCAATTGAAAATATCCGAAACTTTGTAGATCGCTCTTACGTCTCCTACCATGTGAAACAAAATCGAAAGGCAAATTTCAATCCGCATCTCGATCTCAGCGTCGATACCGCTCACTACCTCGTTAAGACCGCAGATAGTCGCGCAGAGTTCGAAGAAGTACTAAGACTTCGCTACGAAATATTCATGAAAGAGGGTTTGAACAAAAACAATCCTGTGAGAATTGATATCGATCGTTACGATTTTATTTGTGATCACTTGATTATCATCGACAAGCGAAAGAACAAACTCGTTGGAACCTATCGACTCATTTCCAATCTTTTCTCGAAATCATTTTATTCCGAAAATGAATTCGCCCTAGAAAATTTCTTTAGCTTGCCGGGAAATAAACTGGAACTGGGCCGAGCATGTATTCATAAGGATTACCGAAACGGAATCGTCATTTCGCTACTATGGCGAGGTGTGATGAATTACATGGAGCGCACCAGCTCAAGATTTCTGTTTGGGTGTGCAAGCGTGAAGATTACCTCCGTGCAAGATATTCTGAAACTCTGCAAATTTGTTGAATCTCAAGAATTTTGGACGGACGAATACAAGACGGGCGTTCAAAAGGAATTCAAAATGGATTTTTTAGAGTTCAAACCACTCGGAGGGCAGCCTCCGGTCGATGCGGCTGCGGCTGACCTTCTCCCTCCCCTCGTGCAAGTATACGTGAAAGCTGGAGCACGGCTGGCCGGAGAACCTGCGTTCGACAAAGATTTTCGGTGTATCGACTATCTAACAGTTTTGGATTCAGAGCGGATGAATAAATCATACGAAAGGAAATATCGCGGATGAGCGTGCATTTGAATTACGCGGCGACCTGGCTTCGACCCATCATTCGAATTCTCTTTATTATTCTCGTTTTGAGCACCTACATGATCACTGCGAAAATCGTCGGGCTCTTTTCTCGCGAGCCCGGCGTGAGGCGGTCGCGCCTCATTCACGTCACCGCCTTTTTTAGCCGATGGATGTTACAAGGATTGCGCATGACTGTGACGCTTGAAAATCCTGAACGCCGACCCGACGCGCAGAAGAACTACATGATCGTCTCGAATCATCTTTCCTATGTGGATATCTGGGCGATCTCCTCCATTATTCCGTCCTGCTTCGTAACCTCCGTAGAACTTCAGAAAACTTTTCTGGGCCCTATTGCGGCAGCAGGCGGAAGTTTATTTGTGGAGCGACGAAGTCCTTCACGGTTGCTTCAGGAAATCAAGGAAGCGGCCACCACCTTAAGAAAGGGGTCGAATGTCACGGTGTTTCCAGAAGCAACAACTTCTAATGGCGAACAAGTACTTCCGTTTCGACGGGGACTTCTTGAAGCTGCACTTCACGCGCAGATGAATATTTTACCGATCGTGATCAACTACGACGCGGCCAACGGAGAGAGTTTAAATCGAGAAGTTCGCGATTCCATTTTCTATTACGGGGATATGGAATTTGTCGCGCACCTGTGGCGACTCTGCAGTTTGGAAAGTCTAAGCATTCGAGTAAAGGTTTTAGACGAGCTTCCCGTCGATAACTCATCTTGCACACGCACTATCGCTCGGACTGTTCATGAAAAAATCTCCGCCAATTTTCATCCTGTGGCGGCCTAAATATTCGCGATTTCGGCGGTGCTATACGCTTCATTGACTCTAGTGAAAAGATGCGACGGCCTTGCCTCAAAATGGGAGATCGCTGTCCCATTGCAAAATCTCCCCAGCTCTGGAAGTGCGTTTAAAGCCAATTATAGCCCCTTTTAAGGGTCCTGAACGGCCTCCTCCTTGCAATTGAAACAACACAGCAAGGCAGACCCCATGATGTGGAGATTTCTTAAATTTTTTAGCGCTCTTATTCCTATCTTGGTCATCGACTCGTCCTCGGTTCGTGCTCAAGCGGCGGCGATTCTTCCGGGACCCGTCGCGACGGTCAAAGGGGTCTGTGCCGTTCAGAAATTCTTGCAGTCAGATTCGGGAAAAGAACTTCAATCCGATTTGAAAAGTATCTGGACGAATACGTCTCTCAAGCTCGACGAAATTCTCGCCCCAGGGGGTTCCGATACGCTGACTTCGGACCAGGTTACCAACGTTGCCAATGAAGTTGCGAAAGCCGGAAAAGAGACTTTCGATACTTGCGTCGGTGCATTTTGTTCCTACATGAAAGGGACCGATACGTCTGAAGACCTTGAGTTGTCCACACCGGCGACCGCCAAAGTTGAAACCGCCAAAGTCGCTACATCAGAAACGAAAACAGAAGCGCCTAAAATTGAATCGCCTAAGACAGAACTAACAAACCATTCAGAAACGATCGCTCCACCCGCGCCCGCCAAAACGCTTTCGACGGGAACGGCAGAGTCCTACCGTCCCGCCTTGACGGCGTTGTTGGAATCCGTGACGCCCCTAAAGTTGGATTTGAAATCGAATGAAGCAGCTCCTCATTCGCCCCGAGAGAAAAGCTTCGATTTCACTCTTGAGGATGAAGAAAGCGAGTTGAGTTTTTTTCTGGGAGGAATGGTGAAGGGTAAAAAGTCATTTGCTCAGGCCAATTCTTCAAGTGGGACTCGTTCAACGCCTACGGCCAATGCATTACCGGCGAATTCGAATGTCGATTTTTCTCAAAGTTTTTTGCTCAATCCCAATTCTGCTGAGTTTGCTGACGGAGGCGCGGGAAGCGAATCTCTTTCAGCAATGAGCGATTCAAACTCGTCGAATAGTTCCACGACCTCAAATGACGCGACATCTCCTGGAGGCTCTACCGCCAGTACGGATTACATCGCTGCCGACACTTCCGAAATCAAATCAGGGTCATCGGCTGTAGAATTCCAGGTGGCAGGAGGTCTCTCGAACGGGAGCTTCATCGCGAACGCGGGTTCGACGATCATCAGTCCCGCCCTTTCCATGACTGAAGGCAGCGCACAACTGAGGAGCAGCACGATGTCAGGCTTTCAAAGTTGGATTCGATCTCATTTAGTGGAACCCCTTCGATCTCTTGCGAACAATTTTTCATTTCTACAGCGAGTACAGATCATCGCAGGTTATATTGAAAGCGCCTTTGTTCAACCTTCAGTTGCAACCACGAAAACCCTCCGAGTGTGGAGACGCCTTGAAGACACCAAAGAATCGGAACCTCCGACGATTTCAAAGGTGGAAATAGAACAGGCTAAGGAACCAGCTAAGAACTTAAACATCGCATCGAGAGAAATTCCGCGACCCCTTCAAGGAGTTCCAGCCCTTCCTCCACTTCCTCAAGAAAATACGCGATTCGCGATAGCAAATTCGGCTGCTCAATACCGAAAAAATATGAATTCACCCGACATCAATTGGAGTTGGGTTTCATAATTTGACTGATTTATTTGCCTATGGGTTCTCGGTGTACAAATCCGACACCCCCCTGATCCGTCGGCATAATCAATAAAGATTGAATATTCACATGCGGCGGGCGCTTCAGCGACCAGAGGATTGCTTCAGCGATATCCGCGCCTTTTAAAGGTCGCATTCCTTCATAAGTTTTCCTGGAGAGCTCTGAATTTCCGCCAAAACGAACCTGGCTGAATTCAGTCTCCGCCATGCCTGGCAAAATTTCTGTCACGCGAATTCCCTTTCCAAGAAGTTCCATTCGCCAACCGTCGCTCATCATGTGTACGGCCGCCTTGGTTGCACAGTACATCGAGCCGCCTGGGTAGGCGTGAAGACCCGCGACGGATCCAATGTTGATGATGTCGCCCGACTTTCTCTCCAACATATCGGACAGAAAAACCTTGGTGACTCGAATGAGCGCCGCGACATTTGTTTCAAACATTTCCGTAATGTCTTCAATCGTCGCCGATTGAACTGCGTCGCGTCCTTTTGCAAGACCTGCATTATTGACGAGAATATCGACCGAGTGAGATCCCGCGATATCTCTTAGCGCGGATAGATTTTTATCCCGAATGTCTTGCACCACGGGATGGATCAGCTGGGGATACCGCTGTTGAAGAGCCTGCAATTTATCCGCACGACGGGCAACCGCAAACACGCGCACGCCATCCGCCGCTAAAGCGACCGCGGTTTCGTAACCAATGCCGGCGCTAGCGCCTGTAACGACTGCAATTTTGCCACCTAAAGTCATGGGTCGGATATTGCCATTCTCCCATCGATTTGAAAGAGCTTTTCGACTAAATTTCTCGCATGAAAAATTCCTTACGGATTCTCTCATTATTGTTCATTACTTCGCTCCTGTCAGGCTGTGGGGTGCAATCGATTCCTCAATCCAACAATGCCGTCGAAGCGCGCTGGGCAGATGTCCTTAGCCAGTATCAACGTCGAGCTGATCTCATCCCGAACCTCGTCGAGGTAGTGAAGGGCTATGCCAAGCATGAAAAGGAAACGCTAGAGAACGTCATTAAGGCGCGAGCTTCTGCCACCCAAGTTCAGGTAAACGCCAATGATCTTACTCCGGAGAAAATGGCAGAGTTTCAAAGGGCTCAAGGTCAATTGACGGGCGCATTATCCCGATTGATGGTTGTTGCAGAACAATATCCGAACCTGAAAGCAAACCAGAATTTTCGAGATCTTCAGGTTCAATTGGAAGGTACCGAAAATCGAATTAATTATGCGCGTGAGCAATATATCGAGTCGGTGAATCAATTTAATAATTTAGTGACGGTATTTCCAACGAGCTTAACGAACAAGATCCTCTTCCATTTCGAAAAGAAGCCCCAGTTTAGTGTGGAAAATGAACAAGATATTAAGAAGGCGCCAGCCGTCAAATTTTAACCAGTTAAGTTTTAATTCCTTAGCGCTCGCTCTCGTTTTTTGGGGAGCTCAAAGTTTATTTGCACTTCATGCTGCCGTCGAGCGCGCGATCCCGCCTCTCACCGCGCCCGTCATGGATGAAGCGAATCTTCTCCCTGCGAAGGAACGCGAAGCACTCAATGGATTTTTGAAGACGATTTCTCAAACCGTCCAGTTTCAGATTTGGATCGTTAAAGAATTGAACGGCGAGCCAATTGAACGCCTGGGAACGCGCGCTGCGAACAACTGGGCTTTGGGATCAGAACAGACGGACAATGGCGTTCTCCTTCTCATTGCAGTGAAGGAACGACAAACGCGATTCGATGTCGGCACTGGACTTAGCGGAGCGATTCCCGATGTGACGGCAGGACGAATTATTGATCACATCATCCGGCCCGCATTTCAGTCCGGCAATTTCTACGAAGGATTGCGCCAAGCTTCCGTAGAAATATTTCAACTTGCTGGGGGACGCGTTGGAAACTCCGAAGAATATTTACCGGTATCCTCAGATCCAAAGTGGGTAATTTGGCTCATCGTGGTTGCGTTTCTTTTGATGTTTTTCTTACTTCCATTTTTTGGAGCGCTGAGCGGCTTTAGACGCGGGCGAGGCGGGTGGACTTCTTACTCGTCCGGTTCGACATGGGGCCGCGGTTCTTCATGGGGAGGTGGAGGCGGTAGCAGCTGGGGCGGCGGCGGTGGATGGAGCGGAGGCGGTGGCCGATTTGGCGGCGGCGGCGCGACCGGTGGATGGTAAATGTTGAAGGCGTCAGAAAGTTTGAATACAAAGAGTTAGGTCGATGATGAAAGTAGAAGAAAAACAGCCAGAAAAAAAACAGCGGCAAAAGAAAGCGGAAGAGCGACATGAGAGAATCACGCTCGATTTCATGAAGAAGATTGAATCGAAGATCTCCGAGTTGGAAAAGTATAGCTCCGTTGAATTCGTGCCCGTCCTAGCCACACGAAGTTCTGATTACATCACCTTTCGCTCCGCGGTGACGGTGGCCTTCACATTTGTCTTGTTCGTAGCATTGACGAGTCTGCCGGGTTCTCTCGTCCTTTGGAATTTGGTATGGAGCGTGGGTGCCGGAGCATTCGTTGCATCACTACTTACATTTGAACCCATATTGCGATGGGTACTCCCCACCGCTTTAAAGAGAGCCGAAGTGGAAGAAGCGGCCCACCGAGCTTTTATGCGACAAGAGGTGTTCTCCACTCACGAGCGGACCGGCGTTTTGATTTTCATTTCCGAACTCGAGCATGGAGTGTTCATCTTGGCGGACCGGGGGATTGGAGACCGAATTGCCAGTGCGGAATGGGCCACTTTGAGCGCTCAATTGGCCGAGGATTTTAACAAACGCACGCCTGGCGATACATTTTTANNTCGCCTAGCCCCCGATTTTCCACCCTCGGACGACAATCCCAATGAAATTTCCGATGAAGTTCGGATCGATACCGATACTTATCATTAACCAGCCACTTATCATTAGGACACCCACCACCCAGCCGTGGTAAGTCAGTTCTCTGTGAAGAAGGTTTATATCCAAACCTACGGGTGCCAAATGAACACCTACGATACCGAGCAAATGCTCCAGGTGCTTGCCACAAAAGGCTTTGAATCCGCCAAATCGCCCGACGAAGCCCAACTCATTGTGATTAACTCTTGTTCGGTTCGAGAGAAATCTGAGACGAAAGCGCTCAGCCAGTTGGGGCGGTTTGCTGCACTGAAGAAATCGGATCCTTCCAAAGTGCTCGCCTTTGGCGGCTGTGTGGGCCAGACCGAGGGACCCAAATTGAAAAAGCAGTTTCCCTTCTTGGACTTAGTGTTTGGAACCAATAACTATCGCGACCTACCCGAGATGTTGGATGAGTTCACACCGAGGTGGAATGAAATTGGGGGCGACGAGGAACGCGACTTACTCGTTCCATCCAAACGGCCCGAAGCAAAGTCGCAAGCATTTATCACCATCACAAATGGCTGCGATAAATTTTGCTCTTACTGTATTGTTCCTTTCACACGCGGAAGAGAAATCAGTCGATCCCCCGAAGAGATCGTAGAAGAAGCAGCGGTACTCGTGCAACAGCGCGGCGTGAAAGAGATCATGCTGCTGGGACAAAATGTAAATTCATACTGGGGAAAAAATAAACAAGGCGCCTTCACTTCCTTGTTTCAACTACTGGAACTCTTTCAGAAAGAATCCGAAGGCGGCAAACTCAATGGATTAAAACGCCTTCGCTACACCACTTCTCATCCCCGTGATTTTGATGAAGATCTTGCGCGCGCCTTCCGAGATTTCCCGGTACTTTGTGAATTTTTGCATCTTCCGTTTCAAGCCGGAAGCGACGCAGTTCTTCGAAAAATGCGGCGCTTTTACACCGCGAAGGATTTTCTCCGAAAAATGGAGCTCGTTCGAAAGTATCGTCCCGACATCGCCCTTTCAACGGATGTCATTGTGGGTTTTCCCACCGAAACTCGTGCGGACTTTGAAGAGACCCTTCGAGTCATTCGCGAAGTGGAATTCGATAATATCTATTCATTTATCTATAGCGAACGTCCCTACACACGCTCCGAGCAATGGGTGGATGATGTCCCTCTGGCAGAGAAGAAAAGTCGCATTCACGAGCTTCTCGATACACAACGAGCGATCAGTAAGAAAAAATATTCCGAAGACATCGGACAGATTGCAGAAGTTTTGGTGGAGGGTCGATCCAAGAACAACGCGTCCCTTTGGACGGGTCGAACTCGAAAGAATCGTGTCATCCATTTTACGGACGAAGTTCCTGGAATAGCCCCTGTGAAGGAAGGGGATTTCTTAAATCTCCTCGTCACCGATGCCAGTCATTCTTGGCAAGCTGGGGAGTTGCCCTTGAAAGAGCATCAATGGCCAGCCGCCTAATCTCCTTTCTTCGCTATTGGCTCCCAACCCTCTTTGTCGCCGCGGTGATTTTTTATCTTTCTAATTTTCCGGGTGATACCTTTCCGGATTTTCAAATCCCCATGGAAGATAAAATGGTGCATGTGGTTTTGTATGCGGCACTCGGTTTTGTAATCTGCCGCGCGCTCACCGCTCCCTTTCGAAACTCTCCTTCATTCATTCGAACGCGCTGGGCCATGTGGACCACGGTGCTTCTCTGCTTTGCCTACGGACTTTCCGACGAATTCCATCAAACCTTCGTGCCGGATCGCACGGCTGAATTTTTAGACCTAGTGGCGGACCTCATCGGTGGCACGCTCGGAGGATTTCTAGCCATCGGGTATCGTCATCTTGTTTTTCGATTGGAAAGTAGACGTGCTTCATGAATTTAGAATTCTCACGAGAGGAAGAAAGATTTGGCTCTCACTTTAAACTTGAGCAGTTTTTAAGCATTCGAAAGCGCGGATGGGACGCGCTCCATGCGATCTCCAAACAAATTGGAGCTGGCATGACAGAGGGCGAAGCGGTGATACTCGCCGCCGACTATTTGAAATCAATGGGGGTGGAAAAGCATTGGCACAAAATTAACGTGCGATTTGAAGAAAATACGCTGAAGCCGTTTCGCGATCCGCAGACGCCCGACACGGTTTTGCATTCGGGAGATATGTATTACATCGATATCGGCCCCGTTTTTGACGATTACGAAGCGGATGTCGGAAAAGCTTTCGTTGTGGGTTCAAATGAAAAACTGCAAAAACTTGTCGATGCGAGCGAANNCAGTCCGCATGGAAAGAAAAAAAACTATCCGGTGAAGCGCTCTATACCTTCATGGAAGAAGAAGCAAAAAAACGCGGCTACCGAATGATTGGACGTCACATGACCGGTCATCGCCTCGCCGACTTTCCTCACGCCACGTACTATCGAGGAAAATTAGCAGATCAAGGCTACGCGCTTTCACCTTATGCTTGGGTTCTGGAAGTCTGTCTTGTGGACGACTCCCTAAAACGCGCTGCCTTTTACGAAGATCTACTTTTTTAATTCTTCATCTTAATCAAGGTAAGATCCTCAGACCGAGAGGGATCGTCTACATAGCTAATTAAATATTTTCCTTCTGCAAAGCCTACACCCGATACTTTCTCGTTACTGATTAGCACCTTTGGCCGAGTGGAGCTTCGATCGATCACACTGAGGCGCTCACCCATCAACCAATAAAGATCACGCTCCTGGTTACTTACGAGGGATTCGATTCCCAAGAAGAATTCGCTCTCAAAGGCATTGTTCACTTGAGATTGATTGAGTTCTAAGCTCGAAAAATTGAACTCGCGGATCACAAGGTCACCGTTTAGCAAGCTGAGATAGAACTCGAGCGAGTTCAATGTGCCATAGACAGTTTCCTCGTCCGCAATCGGATATCGATAGATCTGAAGGCTGCTATCGGTACTGCCGATCCGATATTGTTCAAATTCATCCAAAGCCGAATTATAAGTAGTAAACACCGCCTCATTCGTAAATTCTGACTGCCCCAGAGAGATCTCAACTCCAGGAAATGTGCTTAAGATTTGAATTTGGGGAGAACCATAGGACTTCACCGCAATTGCTTGAGAAATCGAATTCGCGAGAACGAAATAAATTCTCTGAGCACTGAAGGAGATTTGTCGAATGGAATTGAAGCCGGCGGGTTTCTGCAAGACTGTCCAGCTTAAGGTTGGTCCTTTAAAATTGAATTCTCTGCAGATCGAATCACTATCGCCTTGTTGACAGACAACTCCAATTTGTTGGCTCTTAGAATAGTTGCTCTCGATACTTAAATCTTCGATGCCCGCTGCTCTGACCTCTTGGTAAGTTCCGTCGCTCAACTTTACTCGCCGAACCACCAAATCATAAAGCTCGGTCGAATCATTGTAGATTTCATCCACGTAGAGCGCGTGAACATTGGAAGCATCGAGGATTTGGGCACCGCCAGCTGATTTGAGATCCTGGTAGATCAGTCGACGCTGACCATTTTCTACCATCCAGTTTTTTTGTTCTCCATTACTGGAGTTAAAATCGGAATAAAATGCGCGTCCCTCTGATGCTAAATACTCAACGTCGATCGAACGATCTTCGGTGGTCAAATCGGAAACCACTCGAGGCATTTCCGTTTTGAGATCTAGTTCGTAAAGGTTGGTGATATTCAGATTTCCTGCTCCCGCGAGAAAATAAGCAATTCCATTGCTCACCGACATATAATCCGGAATGGATTTGAGAGAGATTCCTTCTCGTAAGATCACGACATCTTCAATTTGTGCGGTGAAAGAATTATATCTTTGCAATCGAGGAGACTGACCCGGAGTAGTTTTTACAAAATAAAGATGATCATTCGAGTTCGTTTCATGGCTGGAATTTACAAATACTCGGTTGAATTCGTGGATTGTTCCGAATCCCAGTGAATTCAGATCCATGACTTGTTTGGTTCCTGACGGGCTGCCATCGGTTAAATACACCTTCACCTGGTTGAGATCAAAATCGTTATTGGGATAGACGGAGAAATAATGAACGTTTTTACCTCCGCTTAGAAATTGTCGAACCGTAGCGCCGGGCATCGCCTGCAAGCGAATGGTTCCTGAATCTAGCCCATTGGTTTTCCACAATGTCGCGCCGGTATCAGATCGGAACCTCGCCACAAAGAAAATCTCTTGATCAAACTTCCAATAGGAAAGGGTGTGAGTTGTCGCATACGCTCCCAAATCTACTTTGGCTCCGAGATCCCCATTTGAAAGCACAGGTGCTGAGTAAAGATGATTGGATTGAAAGTAAATAAGACGTCCTTGAACAACTCCCGCGAGTGAAACATCGGATTGACCGGGCGAGAGAGATTTGGTGCCAGCCAATGTACCATCGCTTTTAAAGAGCTCAATCTGTTCGGAACTTGCAACAGATGCAAAATAGAGATGGGTTCCACTTTCACTGCGAGCGATTTCCTGAGGAACGGATGCAATACTGGAAAGGTCTTGCCAGTCCGAGCCGGACGAAGAAACGAGGATACTTTCAAATTCTGAGCAAGAGACCGAAAGCAAGATTCGAGAGTTCAGCCGCTCAACCATCGAAGCCGAGCAGAGAGAGCCGTTATCAGGATCAACAGTAAACGTCCGCAAAGTCGAAATTGTGCCTGTCGATAAGTGAAGTGAATTGAATTTGGTTGTGTTGTTTCCAAAAAATAATAGGTGTGAAGGAGTTGCCCCAACGATTTGATCTACGAGATTGGGATATTCCTTAAAGAGAACCAGTTTCGCCGACGCTTCATTCACTTTAAAAAATCGGGAGAGATCTCCGGCCGATTCGGATGTTTGTTCGGTAACGACCAACCAGCTCCCGTCGGCAAGAGGCGCCGCTAATCGGAATGTACCCTGGTCCGCAGCCAGTTCAAATTTTTGGACGTCGCCATTTCTTGAAATTACAAAAGTATTGCCATCGCTTCCCAGGAGGTAGGAACCCTCGCTCTCAAAGAAATTTCCATCGGAAGGTTGAAAATAACTAGAAGCAGAAGATCGAGGTTCTAGAACGTCAGCAGGAACGTCCTCGATTTTTGTTTGAGATTGAGTCGATAGATCGAGCGAATGAATTCCAAAATCGATGGACCCCTCTTTCACTCTCTCATCCAGAAACAGAACCTCATTCCCCCTTTGCCACATCATCCCCGCGTCGTATTGCCACTTCGGAGCCTTCACGAGGTCAAATTGCTTCTTCGTGAATTGAAGAGCCTTAGATTCTTCCTGCTCTGTGCCAGAAATGATGCTATTGGGTTCATCTTGTGAACCTCCGCCGCATCCTTCAACAAAGACTAAAATTGAAAGAAATAGAATATAAGTAGATCTTGAAAACTCTCGTTGCATCGCCTGTCCCTCCATTAAATGGAAAGAGACGCGACCGCCACTTTACTTCACCACCAGCTGGTCTATCGCAACACCCGTGCCGATCTTAAAATAGGTTAAAAGGGGACTCTACAGGGCCTGTATGCAATAGTTTCCAGGAATTAACAAAAAGTGTCCCCTTTCCACCACCCGACTTTTGAAAGCGCTCAAAGAGAGCGCGGATTTTCAGTTCCCGATTCCAATACTTTTCAAGAATGGTCCGATTTCCCATTCGCGACCCAAGAAAGCGCGAACAGATTCATTGGCATCTCGGCTTCCACCGACTTCGTAAATTTCTCGACGAAGCTTCATGCCCACATTGGAATCCATCAGCCCCCCCGGGGCGGATTTGAACGCTGTCAAAAGATCCTGCGAAATGGCGTCGGCCCACGCGTAGCCGTAGTAGCCCGCGTCGTAGCCGCTCAAGTGACCGAATCCCGCGGTGTAATCCGCACCTTCTGGAAGCGCTAAGAACACATCCGCAAAGGTTTTTCGACCCACCTCGGCCGCATTTTGATTGGCACCCATGTGCAATTGCAAATCGGACAATCCGAAAACGAGTTGTCGACGATAAACGGCACCCTTAGTCGCAAGATCCGCAGCCTTCATGCTTTGTACGAGTTCGGGATTCACTTTCACGTTGGGATCACGATAGTCCGCCGCAAAGCGATTGAGCACATCCACATCCCAAGCCCAAGCTTCCAACGTTTGAGAAGGCGATTCTACGAAATCTCGCTCCACGCTCGTTCCTGAGAAACTTGAGTAATGCGCTTTCGTCAAGATCGAGTGCATGCCGTGACCGAACTCATGGAAGAACGTTTCCACGTCCGCG
>DDSI01000018.1 GCA_002343335.1 Bacteriovoracaceae bacterium UBA2394 | reverse complement strand
GAAAGTGATGTAGGCCTTTTCTCCGGCGGCCTCTTCTCGCTCGATGGTCAGTCCAAGCCATTTCGAATTCTTCGACCAAGATTCCAGAGACGGTCGATCGAGTTGACCCCTCGTTTCGGGGTGATGACTCTCTATAACGAAGTCAATTTGACCCTCGACGAAGGCTTTATATCGGGCTTCTAAAAGGGCCCTTGGAGTAGTAGGCCAAGCGACTGAATTCATGCTTTCCCCTTTTAAATGGGTTTAAATGCTATTCCAAGCCAATTTTTAGCCATTCGAAAGTTCGTGACGCAAGGCAGTGACTTTTGAGTAAATGAGGCCCTGGGACGGAGGGGATAGAGTGGGTGGAATAGGAACGATGGCTCAACTTTATTTATCGCTGATGATGTCGTTACTGACCTTTGTCAGAACTCCAACTCATCAAGAATCCCAGATGAATATGAAAATCGATGCCCCCGTCGCTTCGGTTTATGCCATTGACGGCATTTTGGGCGCTCAATCGCCACAGATTATTGTGGAAACGAAGTTAAAAGCCTCCTGTCATAAGCTCGGACCGAGCATGATTCGTAAGAGCCCCGAGAGAAATGTCGTTTTGTTCTATGTAGAGGGTGAGAAGACGGCTGAACCTTGTTCGGAAGAGAATCTGGTTAAGATCTTTGATTTAGAAGATCTAGAGGCCGGAAGTTACGAAATTAGAGATTATAAAAACTTAAAAAAGTGGGTTTCTGTTCGAGTAGCGAAAAACTCCCTGGAAGCCCAATCCACACCTCGATCGGTTTTAGCGAAGGTGGATTCTTTCCATGTGTCGAAGGACGAGCTGGGATTTATGCGGATGGTGAAAGTATCCGGCCAGCTTCCGGAAGGCTGTTATCCTTTGCAGGTCGATCTAGAGAATCCGAAAGTCCGAAAGCTTTCCGGCAATGTCATTGAGGTCATGCCCACCGTAGAATCAACGGGCACGGCCAGCGGACTCTCCTGCCGAAATCCGAAGCGCACGAAAGAATATGAGAGGAAGATTGAACTTCCATCGGAAATACCAAGCGGGCGCTATTTGTTTCGCGTTCCTTCAGCTGGCGGTCAAGTGATCCATCGAATTGCGGCCGTCGAAAATGATGTCCGCAAGGTCACGGTGCGTGAATCCGCCGTGGATCATCCCTCGTCTCGGTCGGAACTTTAGTCGATACTCCCCTCGTCGAATTAGAAAAATACGTGATTATGCGATTCAACTGTGCCCCTTCCTTCGAGTGTGCACAGAAGGAAGGGGCACAGTTGGACGGAATGGAAAGACACTCGAGCTTTGATGGGAAACTGTAGAGCCGTTGGCAGAGGCTCTTCGAGCCTTAAATTCAGTCAAAGAATGAAGATCATGGTGGTGAGAAGGAGCGTTCTCATTTTCACGTATTGAAATGAGATAATGCTACGCGATCCTCTGACAATGAATCGAAAGTTTTACAGCAAAGATTGAATGGCTTTCCACTCGCCTTCCGTGACCGGAGTGATGGAAAGGCGAGAGCCCTTTTGTAGGACGCCCATATTTTTACAGGCAGGAATGTCACGAAGATCAGCGATCGACACAAACTTCGTTTTCTTTACGAATTCCACTTCGCGAAGCATCCAACGAGGATTTTCTTTGGTGGCGCCCTCGTCGTAATATTTTGATTTCTTATCGAACTGAGTGAGATCGGGCTTGGCCGGGCTAGAGATCTTTACCACGCCCGCGATTCCAGAAGGTTCGGCATTGGAATGATAAAAAAAAGCGAGATCTCCCTCTTTCATGAGATCTCGCATAAAATTTCGAGCCTGGTAATTCCTCACTCCCACCCAATCGGTTCGCTTGTCGCGCGCCATGCCGTCGATGGCGTAGTCTTCGACATCCGATTTCATCAGCCAATAGGATGGCATCGGTATTACTTCTGAGCCTTCGCCCGCTCTTCTTGATATTTCTTAATGAGCTCTTCCTGCTTTTGCTTCGGCACGGAGGCATACTTCGCGAATTCCATCGTGAAGGTCGCCTTTCCTTGAGTCGAAGAACGAATGTCGTTCGAATAGCCGAACATTTCGCTGAGCGGAACTTCCGCCGTCACCACAGAAATATTTCCCTGAGCGTCCGTGCCCAAGATCATTCCACGTCGTTGATTGAGTCCCCCCAAGATGGCTCCTTGGAATTCTTCCGGCGTTTCCACTTCCACCTTCATGATGGGCTCAAGAATCGTCGGTGCTGCCTTAGCATAGAATTCCCGAATCGCCGTTTGCGCGCAAATTCTAAAGGCCATTTCAGNNGAATCCGATGAGCATCCCCTTTCTCAACTGTTCCTTGAAGCCTTTGTCGCAAGCAGGAATGAATTCTCGAGGAATGCGACCTCCAACAATTTCATCCACAAATTCGTAGTCAGCAGTCGTCTCAGTGATCGGCTCAAATACGCCCACTACTTTCGCGTACTGACCTTGACCCCCGGTTTGCTTTTTGTGGGTGTAGTCATACGGAGTCGATTTGGTAATCGTCTCACGATAGGCCACTTGCGGAGCGCCAGTTTCCGTTTCCACATTGAACTCACGTTTCAATCGCTCGGCGTAAATTTCTAAGTGCAACTCGCCCATTCCCGACATAATGGTTTCACTCGATTCTTCATCGATGTGCACTCGGAATGTCGGATCTTCCTTCGTAAATTTATTAAGAGCCTTCGAGAAATTGTTGGCCATGTTCTTATCCTTGGGCTTGATCGCCAAGCTCACCACAGGATCCGGCACGAACATTCTGGACATGGAGAAGCGATGACCTTCCGCGGAGAATGTATCTCCGGAATAGCAATCGATACCGAACATCGCGATGATATCCCCACCGCGTGCCGACTCGATGTCGATCATGTCCTGAGCATGCATCCGCACAATTCGACCGACCTTAATACGCTTTCCATCTCGAGAGCTCTCGATGAAATCGCCCTTATTGATCGTGCCTTGGTATAAACGCAAATAGGTCAACTGGCCGTAACGACCATCTTCCAATTTAAAAGCCAAGCCTACAAAAGGCAGCGAGGGATCCGCGGAAAGCTGAACTTCCTGTTCATTCTTATCCAAATCGAATGCTTTATTTTGACGCTCTTTTGGATTTGGCAAGTAGTCCGCAACCCCATCCAACAATTTTTGGACGCCTTTATTTCGATAGGCAGAACCACAAAACACGGCCGTGATTTTAAGCGCCAAGGTCTGACGACGAATTGCCGCCTTAATCAATTCATTGGAGATCGTCTTTCCTTCCAGATAGAGGTTGGCCACTTCATCATCCACATCGGCCAAACCTTCGATCATCTTCGTCCGATATTCTTCGGCCTTTGCTTTAAGATCCGCGGGAATTTCTCCAATGGCGATTTCTTCCCCATTGTCGCCCGAGAATGTGAAGGACTGCATCAACACTAAATCCACAACGCCTTTGTGTTGATCTTCCAGACCGATCGGAATTTGAACCATAATCGGATTCAATCCCAACTTTTCTTTCAATTGTTCGGCCACGCGATAAGGATTGGCACCTTGACGATCGAGTTTGTTCACGAACGCCAAACGAGGCACGCCGTAGCGCTTCATCTGTCGATCGACGGTGATGGACTGCGATTGCACGCCAGCCACCCCACACAAAACCATAATGGCACCATCGAGCACACGAAGCGCGCGCTCAACTTCAATCGTGAAGTCCACGTGCCCGGGGGTATCGATGATATTAATGTTGATGTCGCCCCAACGGCAAAATGTCGCGGCAGACTGAATCGTAATCCCTTTCTCACGCTCGAGATCCATGTAATCCATGGTCGCGCCGACGCCTGACTTACCCTTCACCTCTTCCATCTTGTGGATACGTCCGGTGTAATACAAAATTCGTTCGGTTAATGTGGTTTTCCCCGAATCGATGTGGGCCGAGATTCCAATGTTTCGGGTGTTCTCAATCCGTTCAAAACTCACAGCTTCTTGGTGCTTCGCTAATGCCATAAGCCCCAATTTTTAGTGCATGAGACTCGTTTTTCCAAGCTTGATTTCGATGCAAAACTATTCAACTTTGGCGGCATGAAAACTGGAATCTTGCTCGCTTTACTTTGCCTCCCCCCTGCCCTTTGGGCTCAAAACGGCGACCCCTCATTCATCGAAGACGGCGACGATAGAACGCTGGTCATTTGGAAGGATATGACCATTCCGGAGGAGAAGGATTATGAAAATGTGATCATAGCGAAAGGCGATGTGGAGTTCCTCGGCAGCACCGATGCGCTCGTTTTGGTCAGAGGCAAAGTGACCTTAGGACCCAATGCCAAAATTCGCCAACGATTGGTCGTTTTAAGCGGTTCGGTCGTGCAAACTCCGGGCGCCACGTTGCCCGACGACGATAAGCCGTCCACGATTTTTAACAAAGGCAGAGAATGGCTCAGCAACTTGAAATCGTATTTCGGCGCACTTCCCTTTGGCGAAACTCGCTCTTGGACTGCGCCCTTTCAAACACTCGCCCTATTTTTTCTGTGGGTCTTGCTTGTATTTCTCTCCGGTCTCATGCCCTCGCTCTTCGGAAATGCAGAGCGATTTCTTTTGCCGGGTCAATTTTTAGGAAGCGGACTGATCTCTCTACTCTTTTGGCTGTTTCTCATTCCTGTTTTGTTCCTGCTGACCATTTCGATCGTCGGAATTCTTGCGATTCCCTTCGTCCTACTTCTCTACTCCTTGGCATTAATCGCCGGTGTGGGTGTCTGCGGAAGAACGTTGGGTTCTCTCCTCATTCGAAGGAGTTCTCTCGTTTGGCCTCACACAAAAATTCTTGAACTCACCGTCGGGGT
>DDSI01000223.1 GCA_002343335.1 Bacteriovoracaceae bacterium UBA2394 | reverse complement strand
AAGCGCGAGTGTGGAGACTAAGTGATTTTTTGAAATGCTCAATCGCGATCCAGTATTCAATAAAATAAATGAGCCGGTGCCGTAGGTAATTTTTCCGGCGCCCGCATTCCACCCCGCCTGGCCAAAGAGAGCGGCCTGTTGATCGCCGAGGCAAGCCTTCACCGGAATGCCATCGGGTAAAAATTTACAGCCCCTTGTTTTGAGAGTGAATCCCTCCGAAGGAATTACTTCCGGACAGAGATTGGCTGGCACCCCATAAATTTTTAAAAGAGTGGGATCCCATTTTACTTTTGCGAGATTGAGGAGCGATGTGCGCGACGCGTTGGTAGCTTCGATTACATCGGCGCCGGTCATGGCGCGCAGTAAAAAGGAATCGATCGTGCGGAAGCGCAGCGAAGAATTCTTCGAGGTGTTTTTTATCTTCAGTTCTTTCAAGAGCCAGTGAATTTTACTGCCAGAAAAATAAGGATCCACCGGTAGGCCGGAAAGTTTTCGAATCGTTTTTTCCTTAGATTTTAATTTCGCGCAAAAATCGGCCGTTCTCCGGTCTTGCCACACAATAAATCGATGCAGAGGTTTGTCGTCGTCGAATAGACTCACGGTCTCGCGCTGATTCGTCACGCCGATGGCGAGCACATCTTTGGGAGATTTTCCGGCCTTTCGGAACACGGCGTTAACGGCCTCTTCAACGCTGCGTAGAATCTCGTTCGGATCGTGCTCGATCCATCCCGGTTTTGGAAAATGCTGCGGGACGGCGGCCGTCGCGCTCGCCAAAAATTCTCCCGAAGGATGGATTAAAACCGCGGTAGAGCCAGTGGTGCCTTGATCGATACCTAGGAGCATGTCCGTACCCTAAACGAAAGGGGTTTCAGTTAAAATAAAAAGGGCGCTGCCTTTGGGGGAAATGGCCTTTGATACGGAATTATTTTTCAGATTTGGAGCTGGGAATCCTTGCGTCTGAGGAGGATGTTAGACGTGCTTACAAGCGCCTTGCTCGAAAGTTTCACCCCGATCTGAATCCCAATGACGCGCAGGCCGCGGCGACATTTCGCAGAATTCAAGAGGCCTACGCCGCCCTTCAAACCACGACTCGAATTTTTAGAGTGCGAAGGCAGCTTCACGAGATCAAAGATAAACTTCGTGTAGCCGAAGCCTCTCGTCAAAAAAAGTGGCCAGACATTCCTGTGATGCCCAAATCTCCAAAGGAATTTCTTCAAGAATGGAAAGAAGAAAAGACGAAGCCTGGCATGCTCGTGCAGAGCAAAAAAGAAGTGACGCAGACCAAGAGTGCGACGCGCACATCTACGAAGTCGAGGGTCGAGAAGAACAAGCGGCCGAATGAAGAATTGGATATTCGCCTGGAACTTTATTTGGAAAAAGAAACACTCAAGGTGGGCGGCAGACAACGCATTCAATATTTTTTTGAAAAGCCCTGCGGAAAGTGCCGTGGATCTGGTGGCTCCGCGAAGTCGCTGCAAGTGATTTGCAAAAACTGTGCGGGTCTCGGCGTGCATTTTATTCAGCGCGGAGCCTATCAGTGGAAGAAGGCGTGCGAGCCCTGTCTTGGTCGGGGCTTCATGGTGGTCGGGCCGTGCGAGGGCTGTAGCGGTCGTGGGAAGTCGCAAGAGTCGCAAGTGCTGAACTTAAAACTCACGCCACCGCTCAAATACGATCAGGTTTTTAAAGTGAATCATCTCGGAAATATTTCATTTGATGGAAAAAGGAGGGGAGACATATGGGTGAGTCTCACACGAAGAAACTGATGTCCAAAGATGAGGTCTCGAAATCCTTAAAAATTCGAGTCAAAGACCTGAAGGCCTTCGAGGAAGAGGGGCTCTTTTCTTACAGCGACAAAGCTCGAAAAAAAATCGACGCGCTAAATTTTGAAAGACTCAAAGTTGCCGTGGCCCTCAAGCGCGATCTCGGCGTGAACGAGGCGGGCATTGGGGTGATTTTGCAAATGCGCGAGCGCATGGATAAGATGCAAAAGAATTTTAATTCTGTGCTCACAAAGTTTCGACGTAGTCTCGGCAAGCGTCTGGAAAAGAATTTTAAAGATCTGGAAAAGTTGGGCTGGTAATCCTTCGACTTAAGGATCCAGCCACTGATTAAGCGGGTAGACGACACCAGCACCCAAGGGCGTCCCTTGCTTCATCATGGCCCCCGGCGTCCAGCTACCAGTCTTCGGCCGTGCGCGACCCGCGCCGTCATAATCAATGGAATTGGTATAGAAATTTAAACCATCGGTTTCATAATCCGAACCCGAAACGGGCTGGAATCGAACATTCGTAGAGCCGTGAGTCGGCATTTCTGTTCTCGCACTAACGCCATAGCGATAGTTATCTCCAGCCGGCTGTGAACTACCTGTGGATGCCCCGTTGATGTTAGAAATTGATTTTCCACCATCCGTGAATTGCATGACGGTGGAGTTCGGGGTCACAAAGACATTGTTTCTAAATCTCTTGAAAGGCTTTAGGGATGACGACGAAAAGTTGTATTCAAGATCGAATGCCTTCACATTCGTTAGTTCTGAATGAAAGAGGTTGTTTGAAAACTCGATGACGTTAGGAGTGGAAACCCAAATTTTAAAAAATGTCGTGTTGTCTCTACTAAGAACGCCTGTGTTATTGAAAACCGCAACATCGATCGCGCCGTGGCGTTGGTTCTTACTACCCTTTAGTTCTAAGCTTGTTCCGCGTCGAGCGGGGTAGTTGGATTCCAATTTTCGCTGATGAAATGCATTGTTTCGTATCATGAGATCTTTCACAGAGTCCTTCATAACGATATTGGCG
>DDSI01000204.1 GCA_002343335.1 Bacteriovoracaceae bacterium UBA2394 | reverse complement strand
GATCCTCAACTTGACCCATGGCTTGCACGGCCAGCTCGCCGGAAGGCAATTCCCACTCTTTGTCTCGCTCATTCCATTGATCGACCGACTTCACACTTCGCACAACTTCAGCATCGCCACTTTGAAGCGCCAATTCGCTTTGAGCATCGGCCTCTCGACCCTTACCGCTTCCGGATTTGTCGGATTCCAAAAGAAGGTTGTACAAATAAATTCGCAAGTTCGGAAAAGTTTGCTTCCAAAGCATAGAAGCCAAATCTTTTTGTCCTTCGTTTTCCTTGTCGAAAAATTCTCGGATTTTTAAGCAAAAATTTAGCAACTGCTGAGCAGTGATTTCACGGGTAATGACGATGGCCTGAACGCCTTCGCAAAATAAACTATAGGCCAGTGTACTCTCCGGAGTTTCATGTTGGAAAATGAGTCCGCCCTGGAAGTAGACCCCAGACATAAAAAAATCGAATTGGAAGGACTGAGGCGCGTCGGGCACTTTGAAGAAGGTGGCCAAGTTCGCATCCACGACACGCGTGTGCTGTTCCAATGGCTTCGCCTTACCCTGATACAGGGCAGCAAGCCGGAAGAGCTTCTCAAAGTCGCGATAGAGGCGCGCGGCCGCCCGAGAGGAACTCATGATACAATCAAAATGCTAACAGGAATTCGGGAAATTCGGCATGGGCGCATCAGGGGGATCATCAGACATTGAAGTGGGCGTGGGCACGAAGCTCGACCGTTACGAGCTGCAGAGTCGCATTGGCTCGGGCGGGATGGGCCTCATCTTTCGAGGCTTTGACACAAAGCTCAAACGAACCGTCGCCGTTAAAATTGTCTCTGATCGCGTCAAAGAGCCAGAAGTTCGAAAAACCATTCACGACCGATTTCTGAATGAAGCGCGCGCGGCAGGCGGGCTCTCCCATCCCAATCTCGTACAAATTTATGATTTCGGAGAGTTCCATGAGATGGCCTACATCGTCATGGAATACATTGAAGGCGAAACGCTCGAAGAGCTTTTGAAGCGCAAACAACAACTCAATCTTGAAGAGCTCTTACGCCTTACCAAGGAAGTTTCTTCGGGACTCACCTTCGCTCACAAGCGCGGAATCGTTCACCGCGATATCAAACCGAGCAATATCATCTTGGAAGCTAATACGGGAATTGCCAAAATTTTGGACTTCGGGATTGCGAAGTTTGTAGACCAAGAAGAGATGAAGCTCACTTCCACGGGGATGGTTTTAGGAAGTACGCACTATCTTTCTCCCGAACACATCACGGGAAGGAATTTGGATCGCCGAAGCGATATTTTTAGCTTGGGAACAGTGCTTTACGAAAGCGCAACGGGCAGCCTTCCATTTCGAGGGACAAACTCCAGCAGTATCTTGTATAAAATCGTGCATTTCGATCCACAACCGATCGGAGAAGTTCGCCCGGAGCTGAATACAACCTTCGTCCAATTGGTGGAAAAGTGCCTTAAGAAAAATCCTGACGAGCGCTATCAAGGGTGCGATGAAATCGAAAAGCACATCTATGAAATTCAAAATACGTTGGTTTCCGATCGACGGCAGAGAGTTTCGACAAGCGAGCAAACTCCGCTCCCTTTAAAGTCCTATTTCGTGCGCGACTCTCAGCTCGTGAGCGTGCTCCGCTCCCAAAACAAATTGAATCCTGAGCAACTTTTGGAACTAAAGGGAAAGCCCGCTGCAGAAACTATCTTGCGCGAAAATTGGCTTTCTGAAGACGAACTTTCCAAAGTGATCGCCGATTGTTTGGATCTGCCTTGGGTACCGCGTGGTCGATTAAAGTCGATCAAGATTTTGGATGCCGCTCTCAACACTCTCTCCCGTGAAACCTTAGGTAAATTCAATGTCATTCCATTTTACAAAGATGACGAGAAGAAAGTGATCAGTTTTCTGATTGATGGAAGCTCCGATTTCCAGCGCGCTCCAGATTTCAATCAAATTGCCGCCAACTATCAAATTCAGTATTACGTGGCGGGATCCATTTCCATCCGTCGCATGCTTGATGGAAAAATCAAACAGCAGGATAGCGGCGCAGATACGAATGCTCGCCCCCTACTCATGGACGCAGAAGATCTTTCTGATGCCGAATACCTATCCCGCCGAAGAGTGCTCTTTGTCGACAAGCAGAATCATCACCATGAAGCGCTCATCCGGCTCTTCAAAAAATCTGAAAATGCTCTCACCATTGCCGCAGATCTGAGCGAAGCTTTAGTAAAGATCGCTAATAGTGAATTTGATTTTGTTTGGGTCGATCGCAATCTCGTGGGAGACGAACTCGATTTTGAACTGCAGGTGCTGAAGCAAAACCCCTCCTGTGAGATTCGATATTTCGAGTCCCTGGCGCATGAGCTCTTTCAAGAGAGCGTGACTTATCGAAAGGTTCGAGATCAGCTCAAAAAATGGACGACCTTTTGCATTCAAACGGGCGGCTCCGGTCAACAACAGCGTGAAAGCCAGGAATTTGCCGCGCTGGCCCTTCGACTGGCATTTGGTCTCACGGAAAATGAACGAATCAAGGACGAGGTGTTTTACTCCGCCCTCTTCTGGAAGTTTGAGCAATTGACGAACAAGGCGGGGCAATTTGCCGAGCTTCTCGATGGCGTTCTTCGCATGCGTTATGTGCGCGATTGCTTACAGGAGCGATTTGACGGCCGAGGGCCGATGGGCCTCAGATCCCAGCAGATTCCTCTAGCGGCTCGGGTGCTTGTTGTCCTCTTCGTCATTGAGTCGGTTCGCCGCAATTGGAAATCGGGCTGGACTCCCGAAGAATTTGCGACCCTCAAGGATAAGTTTGATCAATATTCGAATAAACAATTGGACCCGATGATTACTGCCAACGTCATGGAGCTTCTTGCGCCAAAGGATCAAGATCGATCGCAGCTTTGCAAGGTTGCCATCGTCGATTCTGATTCTAAATACTCTGCCCAGCTGGCTTCCCAATTGAAATCTATCGCAAAGCCCACCGTTTACGCTGACGGAGTCGCCGCCTTGGCCGGCATCAAAAAAGATAAACCCGACTTAATCGTCTCGGAAATTTTACTTTCCAAACTCGATGGATTCTCGCTTTGCGCGCGTTTGCAGGCTGACGCAAGCTTGAAACAAATTCCACTCGTATTTGTTTCAGAATCCAGCTCCCCCGAACATTCCACTCGTGCCATCCAACTCGGCGCCGAGGACTTTATTCCCAAAAGCTCCGAACCCCGATTCATTCTGGCTAAGATCGAAAAAATGCTCAGCAAGAAGACTGGGTAATTGGGGACAGTATACGAATTCACTCAAAAAAAGGAGAAGACCCTTAAAAGTCATCTTCTTTTTGCAAGGATGACGTGACGAAGGGACAAAGCCAGAAATTGTGCCCGGGCACACAGAAACATTCCGGGGGAATGTTTCTGCTACCCAACGTCGTAGGGTTATTTTTCTAAGTTTTTTCTTAGTCCCTGTTTTAGAGAAAGAGAGAAAAAGATTCTAAAGGTCCTTTTCTCTCTTTCTGTTTCAGAATCGGCTTTTAAATTTTTATTGACGAGTTTTTATGAGCAATCTCTCTCAGCCTTAAAGTCATCTTAGAAGCTAGCCCTCAGAGCGAAGTATTTCCTTGTGGAGTCACGATACCTTTTTGAATTCAAAAATTTTTATCTCTATTCTCACTCGCGTGACAGCGCTCAACGTCGTTCGAAAAAATTCATGTGCTATAAAGTTAATTAGCGAGACAAGTCAGGAGGCATGAAAAGGAAAGATTAGAAATGAAAAATAATTCAAACACCAATGCGATTCCAGATTTGCACACACAAGCGCTGGAGTTGGCGCAGAATTATCGCCGATGTGAATTAGCTTTGATTGAAATTTTAGAAAGAATCGAAGCTGGCAAAACCCATCTTCGAATGGGCTACAGCTCACTATTCGTCTATGCCACACAAGCCTTAGAATTGTCCGAAGCCGTCAGTTACGCACTCATTCAAGTGATGCGAAAGTCTCGAGAGATTCCAGAATTGAAAACGGAAATTGCCGCGGGAACCCTCACGGTGTCGAAAGCAAAAAGAATTGTTTCGGTAATTACGCCTATCAATAAAACAGAATGGGTTAACAAAGCTAAAACGATGTCCAAAGCCGTTCTCGAGAAGGAAGTTGCGAATGTAACGGGCGAAATGCCCAAAACGGAATTTTTAAAACCGATTGCAGAAGACCGCACTCGACTGCGCATGGATTTGAGCGAAGACGCCGCGTCGGAGCTTCGTCGGGCTCAAGTGCTGCTCTCTACTTCTAAACATAGAAACATGTCGCTTGAGGAAACCCTTTCGGAACTCACGAAATTCTATCTCAAACACAAGGATCCACTGAGAAAGAACGTTAAGAAATCTTCATCTCCCCCAAAAGAAAAAGACCCTTTAAAATGTTTTTCTTTTGGGGACAGGAATAAGCGAAGTGAACTGTGCCCGGGCACAATTGTTCGACGTGCTATCCCCTCCGCAATCCGAACCCAAGTCTGGAAACGCGACGGCGGAGCCTGCCAATTTCGCGGTCTAATGGGAAAGAAGTGTCAGGAAGTGCGAGGAATCGAGATTCATCACGCCAGACCGTGGAGTATGGGCGGCAATCACGCACTGGAAAACCTCACCCTCCGCTGCCGAAGACATCACCACGAATTGCATCACGCAAAGAAATAGCTCAACCTAACCAACGAAACCCCATGGAGCACATCTTCAGAACCGAAACGATAGTCCCCGCACCATTAGAGCGCGTGTTCCCTTTCTTCGCCGATGCCAAGAATTTGGAGCGAATCACTCCACCATGGCTCAACTTTCGCATTCTCTCTCAATCGACTCCGGAAATTGGCGAAGGCACGCTTTTTACCTATGCGCTAAGAATTAAAAAATTCCCGGTGCGATGGATCACGCGGATTGAAGAATGGAATCCGCCCTTCCACTTTGTCGACAATCAAATCAAAGGACCTTATCGCCTCTGGCACCATACACATCGCTTTGAGGCGCGAGGTAACCAAACTTGGATGGAAGACGTCGTTCGGTATGAAATTCCATTTGGAGCTTTGGGAAGACTGCTCGCTGGCAGAATGATCGCTAAAGATGTCGCGGAAATTTTCGAATGCCGACGATCTGAGATGCTCAATTACTTCAGACCAACCTCTTAACTGTGCCCTTCAATCCGACTATTGCAGGAGGAAGGGCACAGTTCACTTCTTAGGTTCGACGTAAACGAGTTCGTTGGGCTTCACCCAGCCGAGATTCTCACGCACTTGGCGCTCCAGAAAACTTACATCTTTCTGTTGTAACGATTCCAATTGCATCCGCAGATGGCGATTGGTTTCTTCAAGACGCTGAGTCCTCACCTTCGCCGCTTCAATTTGCACCAGAAAGCGCCGAAGATCGAGCAGACCATGATGCGAAAAAATAACGGAGAGCGCGACAGCCAAGAGAACGAGTCCACTAAAAATGAATGTCTCTTTTCGCATGAATCTATGATCGAACGTCCGCGCTTATCGGTAAAGATCCAAATAAGATTCTAAACGGCGCACATTCTCGCCCTTTAGGTTTTGGAACATCACGCCAATTCCGCGAATGGGACCTTCGACTTCTTGTCGAACAATCACGCCATCACATACGAAAGGCTGTGTATCACCGAGGAGATAGAACTTTAATTGAATCACCGAATAAAGAGGAAAACTCAGAGACGTTCTAAGAAAAATACCCGTCTCGCTAAGCGTTGTACTCCAAGCCTTGTAAGAG
>DDSI01000052.1 GCA_002343335.1 Bacteriovoracaceae bacterium UBA2394 | reverse complement strand
GCAATGCATAGTCCAAGCGATTCAAGCTTGCCCCAATGGATGCAGCATTGCTTCGAACATTTTCGAGAGCGGTGTCAAGAATTCCGATGAGCTCCTGAGCTTTGGACGATGTTTCTACATTTACTTTCCACGTGACATTCTTGGTGTGCGAAATTCCAAGGAGCGCATACCACTGCGAACCCCCGCCCGTCGCAGGAGTGTGGATCATATCTATGGCGCCATCCTCGTTGAGATCGCCAAACGAAAGATTGTTAGAGGAGGCAAATATCCCGCCCAAGCCGCTGCCATAGGTCGACTCGGAACCGAATGATCCATTTCCGTTGCCCAGCCGTACGACGATGTTGCTGTAGTTGTAGTAAATGAAATCGAGATTTCCATCGCTGTTAACATCGTAGGAAGTTAGTCCTCGATTGGCATTGGATTGCGCAAAACTACTTCCAAATCGGAATGTCCCATTTCCATTTCCAAGATAGGTGTGGATTTCCGAATTCGCTGAAGTAACCAGGATCATGAGATCTGCTATCCCGTCATTGTTGTAGTCGCCAACTTTAGAATCCCAATGGTTCCATCCACCAGCGGCACTGAATGTCGACTGAGATTGGAACGTTCCATTTCCATTTCCAAAGTGGAGGGAAACGGAGTTCGACCCAGCGTTGGGATTCACTAGATCAAGTTTTCCGTCGCCGTTCAAATCGGCAATGTAGATCTGGTTCGGAGCGTTTTCCGTGGCAATCGTGCGCTGCGATTGGAATGTGCCGTTGCCATTATTGAAGTAGATTGCCAGATTATTATCCCCGAAATTGTTAATCACAATATCGAGATCCCCATCCCCGTCGAGGTCTCCCGTCTTAATATCTACCTGACCAGCACCTGCGGATCCTGCAGCATAAGTCACGGGTGCTCGGAAGGTCCCGTCTCCGTTTCCGACAAGCACCGTCATAAATGTTCCGAAATTAGATTTCGCCACGACATCTAAGATGCCATCGCCACTAACATCCGAGACTTCCATCACTCCAGCAAGCGTCGAAATGGTTCTCCCCGCATCAAAGACGCCGGTGCCCGTACCCATGTAGACGCGCATTGAACCGGTAAGCGCCGAGATTAAAACGTCCAGATGCCCGTCATTGTTGAGATCGGCCATTTCCGTATTCGCAGCATCGCCTCCGGACGAGAAGCTCGTAGCGGAGCCAAATCTTCCTGAGCCGGAGACTTCTTGGAATACCTGCGATGTGTTCGACGTAGGTAAATCGAATTGGAAGCTGTCCGTCGATTTCAATCCCCCATGAATTTTAAGAGTCGAATTGGATCCATCGAGGAGTCGCATGCCATTGAACTCCGTCTCCTCGGTAATTCGTCGGAACTCGCTCATCAAGCCTTGCAGTTCCTGATTGAGATTCAACCTGTCGTTTGTCGTCACAGTTCCGCTAGAAGCTTGAACCGCAATTTCTCTCATGCGCTGCAGTAGATCCATTTGAGAATAAAATGCATTCGACGCAGTCGCAAGAAGTCCCCGGGAATCATTCATATTGCGCATGCCTTGAGTGAGGCCGCGCTGCTGCGCTTCGAGCGTCACTCCTCGCGTGAGCGCGAGCGTATCTCCGTCCATGGCGGAGGATACACGACGGCCTGAACTCATTCTCTCCAGAGAACGAGCAATCAATTTCGATGTGCGCGCGAGCGCATTCGAAATTGAAAGGCTAGGAATGTTGGATCCGATTCTCATCGAGTGTTCCAACCTCCGTGCCACGGGGCGTCAAAATGTTGTAACAAACAACACATTCGAAGTGACTTCGACTTGCGCTCCAATAGATTCAATGGGGCCCCGCCTCTTTGCGCAGCAGCAATCCTGTGATCAAAGTGGGTTAGCGAAAGTTAATGGTAGCGCGTCAATGATGTGCGAAGTAACAATACACAGCGATTTTGACCGGTCGTAAGTACACAGGGATTTTGCTCAACTCAGTGCGTCATAGCTTCAAGAAGGAAAGGGAAATGAAGGAGTTAGTTAGGCAGGGACAGGCATGGGATCAATTGGAATGGAGTTCTGCTTCTTCAGCTCTGCATCATCTTCTTGAGGGGGAAGGAAATGATTTTTGTAACAATGATGTGCGAAGTCAAAAGCGGAGGAAGTCAAAAGCGGAGGAAGTCACATGAGCTCGTGAATGCTCGGTGAAAGTTAAAGAGCAGTTTATGCTACCTACTGCCTCTTTAACTTTCAGCGAGTATTCAAGCGGTTTATGCTACCTACCGCCTGTTTTGTTTCTCACTCCACTAACGAGATTGAAGACTAAAGAAGTTAAGAATCTCCTGCTTCCGCCTCCGCGCATCGGCTTTTCCAATATCGATGAGGCGTGTGCAGTAGGCTGAATCAAAAAGAAGGTAGCTCACAATTTCCGTCGCTTGCTCGAGAGAACCCAAGGGTTTTAACACCCACTTCAACATCCTCGGAAGCCCTTTGGCATATTCCTTCGCGAGCTCACCTAAATCTTCACTCGGCTGAATCCAAAGGTAATCGATCGGTTTCAATTGCAACGACGACACTCCTCCCGAATTGACAGATTTCAATGTGGCGTTGATCCGCATGAGCCGCTCCATATCAAAGTCCGTTTGGTCGAGCATGAGCGCATTCAAAATCAGCGAGAGTACTTTGGCCGGACTCGGCGGGAGCGTTCGCGTTCGATCGAGTTCGATGGAATCAACTGGCTTTTTTACCGAGACAATCACCAACTTCTCCGCGTGGAGGTGAATGGGAGGACTGAGCGGGGCCATGTTTCGAACCGACCCGTCGCCGTAATACCTTCCATCAATATCAATAGGAGAAAAGAAAATGGGAATAGAGGCCGAAGCGAGAATATGCCGGACATTCAAGCGCGTTTGGACTCCGAATCGTCGACGCCTTTTCCACTGTTCATGATTGAAAGCAGACTGCACAAAACTCACGCAATTCGAGTTCCAATAATCGGTTGCCGTGATTGCCACTGCATCGAGAACATTTTTATCTAAATTTTCGGTGAGCTGATTAAAGTCAACCGCTCGCATGAGTAACTTCCGTAAAGGCGATGCATCCAACAACGAATAGGGTGGCTTCAACATTTCCGGGTTTCGGAATCTTCGCAGGGCCAAATTCATCAAGAGTTGCCCCAAGGTCTTTAAGAAGTGAGGAATATCGGTGCGCATCACCTGCTCGGCCGAGATGTTCTTCCAAATCTCCTGCATGCCCGCCGCACCTCCGAGAGGATCATGCGCATGCGATGCTAAAAAACTGGCATTGATGGCCCCTGCACTCACGCCCGTCACAATGGGAAATGGAAAACTCTTGAACTTTCCATCCGCCTGCAAGATTTCCATGATCCCTGCAACGACTCCCGCCTGGTAGGCGGCACGCGCTCCCCCGCCCGAAAGGACTAGGCCAGTTTTGGGTCTTGAGTAACTCACTTCACTCATCATTCTGAAAGGTTCCGCCCCCGGAACACAAGTCTGCAATCTCCATAAGCGCTTCGATTTCCGATCGCCAATAACTCGGCGATCCAAACTCAGGAAAGGCTCGAGGAAAGGATGGATCGTCCCAACGTCGAGCGACCCAAGCCGAGTAATGCATAATTCGAAGCCCACGAAGCGGCTCGATGAGACTTAAAGAGTTGGGATTCCATTCGCACATTTGCTCGTAGCCCATCAAAAGCTCGGCACGCTGCTTCTCAGCTTCTTCACCTCGGCCGCGAATCATCATCCAAATATCTTGAGCAGCGGGCCCACGGCACGCATCATCGAAATCTAAAAAAAACGGTGCGTCCCCCTCCCAAAGTACGTTGCCCACGTGACAATCGCCGTGAATGCTCCCACTTGGCGCTGTGTCCACAAGATCCCCGATCACATCCATTAAATCTTCTGCAACCTGCTCGTAGCGCGAACTCATCGCAGCATCCATGAAGGGAGACTCCAAAAGATAATCGAGCGACTCCCATCCCCATTTCTCCGAAGTCAATCGAAGGCGATGTTTAAAATTCCAAGTCTTTCCGACGGAATGAATTCGTCCTAAATAGCGTCCGAGCGTACGCAACTGATCGGTACTTAGTTCATCACAAAGTCTTCCCCGCACTTTCGGAAAGATCGCAAAATAAATTCCCTCTGCAGACTGCGCCAAAGTGCCCGCTTTATTTTGAAGTTTAGAATGTTTTGATTCCGACAAGGCTCGCGGAGCAACCACAGGGATTTCCAAGCCGTGGAGATGAAGAAGAAATTCATGCTCCTCTATTATTTGGGCCGCGCTCCATCGAAAGGGTCGATAAAACTTAGAAACGACATAGGAATTATCCTCAAACTCAATTTCGTACACGCGATTTTCAAGAGAATTGAGTGCCAGCGCGCGCCCCGTGGCCCTAATGCCGGGCTTCTCCTTTTGCATCGCCGTTTCGACCGCATCAATGACTCGATCAGCAGTGAGCTGGTAAAAGCTCGATGTGGAGGGATCTTTTGTCATGCATTGGTTTCCGCTTCTTTTCTCAGTTTTTCCAAATCTAATTTCACAATCGAGGGCGATATCTTAGAAATAATTCCCACGACGAGAAGTGTCATTGAGCTTCCAAAAATGACGGACGGTACCAATCCCAAAATTCGAGCAGCCACACCCGATTCAAAGGCCCCGAGCTCATTGCTGGAAGCAATGAATACCGAACTGACTGAAGAAACTCTGCCGCGCATGTGACTTGGGGTCATCAACTGAACGATGGCACCGCGGGTTGTCACACTGACGGCGTCCAACGCGCCGGACACCGCTAAGATTGCCAGTGAAAGAAAAAACGATTGGGACAGAGAAAACATAAACATACAGACTCCAAATCCCGCCACACTTGCCAATAAAATTTTTCCCGCATTCTTTCCCGGCGGCCGATGAGCCACCAAGAGCGCCATCCAGATCGCTCCAAAAAATGGGGCCGCCCGCATCCAACCCAGCCCGGCCGCTCCCACTCCTAATTGATCCGCAAACATGGGAAATAGGGCGATCGCGCCACCAAACAGTACGGCAAAGAGATCAAGAGCCAAGGCCGAGAGAACGACCGGCGTCCGAAATACAAATCGGAGTCCAATCGTCAAACTATCAATGAACCTCTCTTTCGCGATTAAAAACTCCGCCTCTCGACGCGGCATGAGAGTCGCCACCATAAAAGATGAAATTGCAAATCCTAGGCCCACCGAAAACGTAATGACTGCTGACGTATAGCCATAAATAATCCCAGCCATCGCAGGGCCCAGTGTCGCGGCAACCTGCCAAAGCGTCGTCGTCCATGCGGAGCCGCGCATGTATAATCGTCGCGGAAGAATTTCTCCAAAGAGCGCAAAAATCGAGGCGGTCATAAATGCTCGAGCCACCCCCACAAACACCACGCAGGTGTAAATGAGCATCACAAGGCTCTGCGTTTCAAATTGACTCTGCCTCCACGCGAGCGCTGTCAAACTCGCCATCACAAGGCAATGCAAAGATAGCGCATACAGAAAGACGGTTTTTCTCACGTAACGATCCGCAACATGCCCACCGATCACCGCCAAACCTACCGCAGGAATGACCTCACAAAGGCCAAGCATGCCCAAGGAAAGTGGATCTTTCGTGAGATTGTAGATCCACCACGCAACGGTTGTCATTTGCACCTGCACGGAAAGCTGCAGAAGGAATCTCAAAGCTAAATAGCGGCGAAAGTGTATATCTCGAAGGACTTCGTAAGCTTCCCCCGAGAAGAAAGAACTCACAAAAACAATCTAGAAAAAACTCCCGCATCGAGCAATCTTTCACTAAGATTCTCTCCATGAGCATTTTAAAAGAATTTCGAGAGTTCGCGGTCAAAGGAAATGTCGCTGATATGGCAGTGGGTATCATCATCGGCGCAGCATTTGGAAAAATTGTGACGTCCCTAGTGGGCGATATCATCATGCCGCCCTTGGGATTGCTCATTGGGGGTGTGAATTTCACAGGTTTAGCCGTTACCCTTCGAGAAGCGGAAGGGGTCCAACCCGCCGTTACTCTGAATTACGGCTCATTTTTACAAAATGTTTTTGATTTCATCATCGTGAGCTTTGCAATTTTTATGGTCATCAAAATCATGAATCGCATGCGACAAAAAGCGGAGGCGCAGCCCCCAGCNNTCTCACGCAAATTCGAGACGCGCTGAAAAAATAAATTCGAGCTATAAAGAAGTCAGACACTGCCATTCGCCAATGGCACTTTGATTCCAGCGGATGTCGCGTCCAAGTTTTTTATAGGCCTGGGAATATTTTGCTTTCACCTCAGCAACATCCCCTTCCAGAAGACCTGAAAGAATGATTTTTCCTTCCGCCGACAATCGACTTACGAGCGCATCGGCAAACTGAAGAAGTACCGGTTGCAAAATATTTGCGACAATGACGTCGTACAGGCGTTCCCTCTCCGGAAGAAATTGATAACAGTCCACACGCGCCATTTCACCATTATGTTCGACACACTCCCGGGCACATTCCAATGC
>DDSI01000093.1 GCA_002343335.1 Bacteriovoracaceae bacterium UBA2394 | reverse complement strand
CGATCGCACCATTTGCCCGCGTAAGTCTTACGCCGTATTCCAATTCATTTTCTGGATTCGTCCACCGCTCCATGACTCCAGAGGGCGTAACGATTTGAGATTCCCTTTCCAGTCCCGTGGGATTTGTCGCTACAACACTCAGCCATAAAATCGTGGTAATCATGCTCTCATTTCAAAGGCTTACCGCGGGTGGATCAAGACGTTTGAGTGCTGCGACGCGGCATTGGCAAAAGTGAAGAAAATCAGGTACGTACGCTCACGATGATGGGTTGGAAAATACTTTTTTTGGGCGCCACCATTTTTTTTGCTCAAACTCCAGATCAGAAAATTCGCTACGAAGAGCTCCCTGAAAGCACGCAATACCATCTCCTTCAACCCACCATTCAACTTCTCACATTGAAAAATATCGAAGAGATCCAGAAACAAAAGCTCATCCAGCTTCGCGATCAAATCGAATTTCATCGTCATGATCTTACGAATTCCGAAGTGCAAAAACTTTTGCAAAGTCTGATCTCCAATGCTCTTCAGCTGGATCAAGAAGTATTCGATGTCATGATCGCATATCGCGATCTGATAGAAATGCCGAATGACACCACGGTTTCAAGCTTTGTGACTGATAAGCTCACCACACTCGAGGAGTTTGATTGGAGTGTAAAGTTTGAGAAATCGGTTCAACTCTCGAAGTTGCGCATTCCCCATTTTTCAGAAGTCGTTCCTTTCCATGGGCTGACTCTTGTAGGCGACGACTGGGACAGATTTTTGCAAACCTATCATCCCGAGTGGGCACGTAAACTCACCCTTGAAGTTCAGCAGAACATCTTAAAGCGCGATGTACTTTCTTTTTCCGACTATGGGCAATATCTGGAAGCAATCCTGGGGAAAGAAAAAATAAATGCGGAGCTCTTAAGCATTTCATATTTTCGCTATCGAGCCCATCGACTCATCCAAGAGGGAATTGAAACTTCCGGTGAAATTTCCCGCGATGAATTCGTAGCTAAGCTTCAGAAAGTCCGAGACGAAGCGCAGCGCTTAAGCGGCATTGACCCTCTCTATACGGATGCCGAGATAGAAATGGAACTCGCCTGGCTCATCCTGTCCGAGTTGAAGGCGAATCGCGTCTGGAACCCGCCCTTTACGGCCGCCTGGAAAGCCAGTCGCATTTCGCCCGAAAAGGCACTTGGAATGGCCTGGGTAAAATATCGTTTCAAAAAAGAACCCGACGGTTCCGAGGATGGCGACCGCTTTCCAGATATCGTCGATGAATTGGTGCAGACTCAATACAAGGAACACCTTCGAAATTTCCAGATGGCTGAGGCTCAGATCGAAGCCGGTCACTGGGCCTACCTAACGAAGGATAAATTTCGGTATTATTTGCTCCCGCCAGACCTCCGATATCTTTTGCTTGCGAAGATTTTTCCAGATTTGCATTTGAATCAATCTCAAGCGCTCATTGAACAGCGACTATTCGCGCTGCCCGAACGCGAGCGCACAAGCCTCGCCCTTCAAATTACGCCAGCGGGAGAAGCGCTCACAATATTGGGTCGAGAAAGTTACGAGAAAAGAATAGAGGATCCTGCGGCCCTTAGAAATTTACATGCCAATTGGGTAAAATTGTATTTGGAAGAGCGTCATCCCGCTACGGAAGAAATCGTGCGTCCCGAAGATGAAATGACGGTTGTTCTTACTGACGGCGAAGCCGCGCCAAAGGCTATCTTGACGGCACAAGCGGAGAAGCGGCGGATGCAGAATTATTTGGATCGCTATGCGGAATCGCATTCGCTTGGATCTCTTACTCAATTCTTTGCATTAAATTTCGTGCCGTCTCCGGATTTTTGGGTTCATGAACAGCTGCGATTTCAAGATTCATGGAGAAGACGAGCGCGCGACGTGGCTAATTTGCAGAGCCTTCGCGATATTCAATTACAAGCTGAGAAGGCACGCACTCCGGAGGAGCGGGACGCCTGGGACAAAAGATTTCAGGAGGAGTCCGAGAATATATTAAGCATTTGGCAGATGGACCCTGCCGAGGACGCCTCCTCCCCTTCCGTATACGCCGCGACATTAAGCTATTCGTCGCTTCCCCATTCAGGGGACGATTGGAAAACGGCCGGTAAGAAAGTGCTGCAGGGTGCAGGCATCGCAGTGCTCTCGGCCTATGTCGATCCAAAGTTGTTGCTGCTGCTCACCCTTTCCGACACGGGCCTCCGTTTGGGAACGGCGTCCTACATGAGCCCGGGGGGATCGCTCGATCTCTCGCGCGGATATTCCACGCCGCTTGGACTCTGGACGGCGGAGTTTTTTATCTCCAATGGCCTGGCTCTTCAAAATCTCACCGATGAAAATGCTGATTTTCTAAGCCGATTGGAGAGCGCCAATCGGCTTGGCTCCACCGCAGGCGATGTCGCCTTCATGTCCGCCGGCGCCGTCGGCAGCTACGCGATCGCCTCTCGTTTCACTTCCCTGCCGGAAATTCTTCGCACACGCCGATTGGAGCGGATTGAGCGAAAGATTCATCGAACGAAAGAGCGTATTCGATTGCTTCGCAATCAGGAGTCAGCTCTTCAAAAGGAAATCTCACGCTTGGATGGAGAGATTGCCACGGAATCTCAAGCATTTGGAACTCAAACGAAAACCTATAAAAGATTATCGGCGCAGAGAGACCTTATGAATCGCGAAGCGGCAGCGATGCGTGTGGGACACATCGGCCTTGAGTCTCGCGCTCGATTTTTAGTGAAGCAGTCGCTGCGTTTAGCATTTGGAGTCGTAGAATTTGTGACTCAGATTCGCGCCGTCTTGAGGGAGCTCCCAAGCTCCACTTCTGAACTAGGCCTTTTCAAACGCCTTCGTCGAAATTCATATTGGGGCATCGAACAACTGAAATTGAGAATTCGTGAAATGGAGGCCCAACAAACAGCAATCGCTTCCAAGCAAATCACTACACCGGCGATGAAAAAATACGAGGCTGCCCAGAAACAACTAGAAAACAACGTGAGATCTCTCACTCGGGATCTGAAAAATAAGGACCTACCTACCATTTCTAAGATTGAGCGCATGGTTTCCGATTTAAAGATTGCTCAAGAGCAATTGTCCGGCAGCGTTGAGTCTGCGAACAGCCTTCGAACTCCCGTTACTTCCAAACCCTTCCCCAAAATCGAAGCTTTAAGAGAATCTACGATTCAAAATCTATTTAATCGCGCTCAACGAATCCGAGGCGAACGCCCACTTCCCAAAAGTTCTCCCGATTGGAGAGATGCCAATGTGATTCGCGAGCATCTTTTGGAAGAGCAATATGTGGCCCTTCGACAGCAGTGGAAAATTTTGGAGGATCTAAGATCACGAGTTTCGTCCGAGATACAAAAACTTCCAATGAATCGGATCAAAACTGAAACTTTCGATGCCTTTGACGTGGCAACGAACGCGAGCCAAAGGATTAAACTTCAGCTCGACGATTTAGCTTCGGCTTCCATATTGCGATAGATGTTGGATTCCCCAAATCAATCGACATCACGTTCTTCTTTAAATAGGTAATCTCGATATATCCAAGGTCCTGCGCAGCATAGAGTGCTTCAGCAAAATTCTCATTCCAATTTCTTCCCCTAAAGAAATCCTCCTGCGTCTTGGACACGACGCCGTAGGGAACTCCTTCTTCCTCAATCTGCCAACCGAAGGGTTCAAAATGACAAGCCACTAAATTTGGTGACAGCTCTGCCAAGGTTTTAAAGTATTCAGGTGAAATTCGCTGAACTTGTTCGATCGAATGACATGTAAATAAAAAAATCCGGTTAAACTTGTTTAACCCAAGTTCCGCAGGAAATTTTGGACTCTTATGATCAAAGTAAAATGACCGCAGATCCATGCCCTGATATTTTGCAGCTAAATCAGCAGAGAGTTGGCGTCCACTCTCCGTAATTTCCCCCCCCATATACGGAATTCCCTGTGGTCCTCCCTTTGAATAGATCTCAACCAAATTTTGAGAATATCCCGCTCCTAGCTCTACAATGGCGTCGACAGGATTTTGATCGCAGAAATCCAATATGAAGTCATTCGGATGGGCATAAAAAGGTTTGTAGTAAAAACCTTCACGATAAACACTTTTAGAAAAATGGGGTGCGGAAGTTGGATAGTCGTGAATCGTCGCCTCTTTTTTCACGTACCCAATTACATTTTTAAGCTCATGAGTTCCTTCGAAACGCTTCAACTTTTCTATGGCCTTAAAAACATCTCCGCCGAATTCATCGAGAAACTTTTTAATAAGATCTTTCCTCTGTTTCCAGGCATATTCGTAGAAATTAAGCCAAAGAGATTGTTGAGAGGTCCCCGCATCGCCCACCAATTCGTCTTTTGATGCTTCAGATTCCATAACTATTGCAGAGACTGTGCGGCGCCTCCATTTCGATCGAGCGCTCTCGAAATGAAAAGCGACGTAGCCGTAGGTAGACGAGAATTTTGCAGCGTGCTCACCAGTGCCCGCTCGTGATCCGTCAGATCAAAGCGCGGCAAACTGATGCCTATCCGGTCCACTTTCAAAGATTGAATCGTTGAATCCACAAGCTGTGCAATTTCTCGCCATCGCTCCTGACCAGATTCCGAGCTTGGATAAACGAGATCGTCAAATAAAGTGCCACCGCCG
>DDSI01000120.1 GCA_002343335.1 Bacteriovoracaceae bacterium UBA2394 | reverse complement strand
GGCTTGATAAGTATTCGTCGTCGTTTCCATGACGTTCGAAGTTTCCGTAAATGGATTCGACTGCCGGTATCGCTTGGCGTTGCGGACGACTTCCGGACTTCCCTGAACTCGACTAACCACTTCGAAGCTTGAAACGAGAGCATTTTCATTTACGGATAAAGGAGTTTGAATATCTGTGCCGGCAGGTAAATCCTGTTCGTAAAATACCGTGGAGATTTCTCGACCGAGGCCATCGAGCGTCGCCAATTGCAAGCTCTTCGAAGGGATCGACTGTCCTGCCACGGTCATCTCCATTGGCAGCATCCGATTGGCGATAATTTTAGTGGCCGTGCCCGCGACAGGATCCAATTCCTGTTGCTGGAAATTGACGGTAGTCCCACCGACGATCCCTCGCTCTAACTGATACTGCCCGAGCGCGAAGCGATTTCCCTCGCCCCAAAAACGATAATTTCCTTCGCTATGGCCATCTTTCAGTTCGATGCCCTGTTTCTTTCCGAACGATCCCACGGATTGAACCGCTCGCTTCACACTTTTGTCTCCGACAAATTGCAGACTCATCGTGCGATCGCCAATGGAATTCTCCCATCCCGCGTCTGCCTCATACCAAACGAATCCCGCAGCGCGAGGCGATCCGCGAGCATTAAAAGAATAGATATCTCCCGAGCTCAGAAATGAGTTCATCAAATTCGCGGAATATTGATCACCTACTGAAGGAGTTGCTCCTTGATAGTAATCTCCCGTCGCAATGACCTTTCCTTGAGTGTCGTAGCCAAAGAATTGCTTTTTTGTGGTGTCGTTCTTAGCTTGATAGACCACTCGGCATCCGCCGAATCCGTAAGAAATTTCATTGCTGATGATGTTCTCACCCATCGAATTAGTGGGGTTTTCGTCGACAAGGATTCTCTTCTCCACAGAATTTCCACAGCCGTCCATTTTTTCTGTAACGCGAGAGAGCGTGGTTGAAGGATTGCCCGTTCGATATTGATTGGGGCCTCGTTGTTCCGTAGTTTGATCTTTCCCCACAACGCCTGATACCGTCGTCTCAATTTGATTCACCACATCGAGCGTGCGTCTCGGGCGCATGAATTGATCGAAATTTGAGTATTCTTTACGGTACTCACGAGTATCGACGCTCAACGAAGCACCTTCATTCTGTGTCGTCTCGGCTAACACCGTGCCGGTATTGGGCTCTCTCTCCACTCGAGTGACGGATGACATCGAGACTACGAAACTATCCGATCCCAAAATAGAGGTGGTCGGTCCGACCTCCGTTCGCACAGCGCTCACTTCTCCAAACGGGTTGTATTCATAAGTCACGCGTGTGGCGCGAAACACTGGAGATTGAGCGCCTCCATTCACCAAACTTCTCGCCTCCAAAACTCTTCCTGCGTGATCCTGGCTTACAACCCAACTCCATCGATCCGCTGGCGCGCCCGCTCCCAAAGTCGAGCTCAGCTGCGCCTGACCCATCACGCCTCGATCCCCATCCGCTCGATAGTGCAGAACTTCCTTGGAATACACGTCGTCCCAACCACTTAAATCATCTCGAGCTCGTTTCATGGAGATGATCGTGTCTTTCAATCGCTCGTAAGTGTCGTAGGTAAAAACTTTATGAACTTCCTCTGTCGCCACGTTCGACTGAGGAGTCGCGGGATTGACTGCATAGCCGCGAGCGAGGCGGCGAATGATCTTTGTTCTCTCCAAAAGCCCTAGAGAATTGTAAATATTGTTTACAAGGTCCCCGCTCACTTCTTTAGAACCCACCACTCGCCCAAATCCATCCCGCTCAACCCAAATGAGTTCGCGCATTTTTGAAGCGCCACTTTCAAACGCATATTCCACATGGCTTCGAAAATCGGTATTCGCTCCGCCGGTATCTGCATTCGCAGCGTCCCTAAACATCCCAACGAGCGCCCCGGAATTCAAACCCGAAATCTTCGTGGAGATCGAATCTCCAATCGGTCGAATTCCAAACACAATTTGTCGCTGAGGTTGGGCGGTGGGAAAGCGATAATCATAGAAAGTAACCAATCGAGTGATTTCATTGCCGGACGCATTTTCTGTACCCCACGAATCCACGGCGTAGGTTGGATTTCCATAAGCGTCGTAATTTTGGAAATTCTTAAAGTCCGAAATATCTCGATTTCCTGTCGGAGTATAAACCCGAGATGCTTTGACGGGAGAATAAGTTCTGAAACCAAATTGCGCGACGGATTTCGAGTCTACGGGATCCGGAAGCGCGGGTTCAGAGTAAGTTTCTCCATAAGCGCTATGCGATCCCACTTGCAGAACATCCTTTGCATCGATGAAACTTTTTTCCTGATTGTCTTCAAAGAATGTTTTGGAATCCTCAGAGAACCAGCGCCCACCCTTTGCGTGATCGCGCGTGTGGCACGTTCGCTGCGAAAGAAGCGTACCATTCCAATAAGAGGTTCCTGGTAGACCCGAACAGTCTATGGTTTCAGTTGATAAAGAAAAGGCCTGTCCGACACCATCCGGGCCTACAGGGCCATTGGACATTCGCGGACGCCAGATCCCTTGAAAATCAAAAATGAAATCAAGCCGATCATAGCCCCCGCCGAATGTCGTCTGTCGAGATGCCCCTTCGCATCGAACATCCGCTAAGTTAACGACTCCATTTTCCAATTCGGCAAGCTCCGCCACAATTCGCGATCCATTCTCATGACGATCTGCGCAGAGCCAGTAAGAATCAGGTTGGCCATCGCCGTTGTATGAAAAGACATGCTCCACTCCGCGAGAAATTGCGTCGGACACTCTCAAGAAATCTCGACGCATGCGCCCTTCGTAGATCACTTCGGAATTTGAACTCTCCGTGGGTGCCTCGATCTTCCACGCGAATCCGTTGTCCTCGCAGTAATATTTATATGTTCTATTTAGATTGTCGGTGACGGTAGTCGTGATCAATGTGCCATCGGCGGCAGGAACCGAATTGCGATCGCTACTAAAGCTCAATTGCAATCCGCCCACCTTCAAGTTTTTGACGACGGGAAGCCCCCCGTAATTATTCACATCCTTTTCGTATGTGATGGAATCGAGCACTCCGCGAGATGTATAGGGCTTACGAAAATCTTTAACCTGCAGGAGCAATCCCGGATAATCCGCCTTTTGCGCCGTCTCATAATTGTATTCATAGAGGACTGCCGCCCTCGAAGTCAGAGTCGTGGGAACTGTATCGCTAGAGAGAGCAATGTCGCGTTGATATCCGAAGCGCTCCACCTTCGTGAGACGATCCTTGTCGTATGTGTACCAAAGAAAATTCCCCATCTTATCGACAATGGCCTGGACGTAGCCGGAAGCATTGTACGAAAGAAAAAGAAAATCCCCATTCTTCCCAGAGAGAACATTGTAGAGAGTAGCCTGCTTCGAAGAGAACTGGGTTGGGGTCGTTGCCCCCATCAATTGACCCCGGATCGTTTGATAGATCCCTTTGATTTCGGCGCCGCCCTGCCAGAGTAAATGCTGATCCACCATCATGACGGGAAGATTTCCGTCGTAAATGTAGCCGTGCAAATTTTGTGCAGGCCCTCGATCAAATTGACTCGTCATGCGGCCGTGAAGATCGAAGTAAACGGCGTCGTCTTTTCCGTGGAACAAATTCATCCCCGCAACATTCGGTCTTTTAGGATCGGCAGTCGTCCAGAAGGGTCCGGGGTTATTGTTCTCGGGTACATAGAACGTACGGCCCTCGCCTGAGAATAAAAATTCATGATGGCCGTAATCTCCTGTGGGGGTGATGAAAGAGTAATATTTTCGGCGCGGCATGAAATCCCAATTCCAACCGAACATTCCAACGTAATGAAATTGTGATCGGTGCGTTCTTCCAATGGAGAGCGAGAGGCGAGAATCTTTACCCGAGTAATTCAAATCGGAGTGCGAAACCGTGAGTTCGCGTGTCGCCACATTTACAGGTCCATGATCCTTCGCACCGCGAATGAGCCGCTGCCATTGATCTACTAAGTGAATACCAATGTTGAAAGTGGGATCCCATCCGCTGATTCCTGGCGGACGCGCTATTACCTTCACTTGCGGGAGAGCTGCATCGGCCAACGGAAGCTGAATATCGCGCTGTTGTTTTGCGAGACGAACGCGCGTGGCCTTGGTAGAAATTTGCCCATTCTCATATTGAATGAATGACCCTGTGAACCATCCGGAAACCTCGTCGATCGTTCCGGAGTCATCATTCTCGCTCACTTTTGTGACACTGGAGAAATGATTGGCGACGTTCATTCCATTTTGAGTGTCGGCGACGATCTCGTAACTGAGCTCTGCGGGATTCAAAATGGAGATCTTCGGTCCACCGCCTGCGCCCGCCCCTTCCTCGATGCAGTAGATGAACAAGGGAAAGGGCTCCCCATGATTTACATAGAGGGTGGGAACGGGGGCCGCGCTCGAATAGGGAGTGGCGTAATCTAACTTCAGATCCATCACAAGGTGCTTGTCTGCGCCTGTGCAGGTTTGAAGTTTCGCTTTGATTCCAGTCGGACCATCCCACTCAGAAATAAAATCGCAGCTATTGACGGCATTTACCCCCGAAGAAAAACCATTCAGAAATTTGTAATTCTGACATTCCGGCACGGACACCAGGGGCAGGGGCGATAAATACTCGCCCATTGTTTTTTTCTTATAGGTTCGCGCCTTGAGAACGTTAATGCGATTTTCAAACTGACTGAAATAATTATCAAGATTGCTGAATTGCGGCGGCAAAATGGGTTCAGCGGGAGTCGCAGGTGTAGATCCGGATCGATTTGCCTCTTGCAAACAAGCTTGAAAACTCGAAAGCGTAACGAGTACCAATCCAAAGTTAATGTAGGCTAAAAATTTAATTTCACGTCGGAGATTAATCCAAAGGAAGAGCAACACCAACACGCTCAACATGATAAGCGCAGGCGCGAGGCTCTCGTTTCCTGAAATCTCAAACTTCGCAGCCGATTTCTCCAGCAACTGAAGATAGAGATCCTGCATTTTTAATGGCAATCCGTTGCTCCCCAAATAATCGGAACACTCAAATTGTAGAGAGTGGAAAATCTGCAATCCATCGAATTATAGCGACTGCGCCGCCCCAAATTGTACTTGAGCTTGAGGTCCATCGATGGAGATCCTAAGGGTAATGAATTTCGGGATCCGTCTCCGAAAATTTCTTCAAGAATATTGCACGGTTGATCTCCGAAGTTTGGCGACGTGGCGCATCGTTCTGGGGTGCTGCATCACTCTCGATCTGCTGAGCCGGATGGTCGATCTGCAGGCTCACTATACCGACGCAGGCATTCTCCCTCGGGGATTCATCGTCGATCTTCTGAATAATTCTTCGTTTTTCTCGCTGTACCTTGGCGTCGGAAACCCCATCTCCGTCGGCATTCTTTTTCTGATTCATCTCGCGCTCGCATTAGCCTTCACTTTTGGATTTAGGACTCGCCTCGTGACCATCCTGCTATTTGCCTTCGAAGTATCGCTACACAACCGAGCTCATATTTTACTCTCAGGTGCAGATACCGTGATGCGCCTTGGTTTATTTTGGAGCATCTTTGTTCCGATCGGCGATCGATGGTCGCTGGATGCTAAGAATGAGAGACCAACCTCGCACGCTGCAATCGTGTGGGCGCTGCCCATTTTTGTTCTGCAGATTTTTGCGATGTATTTTTTTGCAGCGCTTGCGAAGAAGGGGGATCATTGGCACGAAAATTACGATGCCGTCTATCACGCGCTATCTCATCGGTTGTTTCAGACCCCCATTGCAGCCTACATGATCGGCTTCCCAATTTTTCTGAAATTTGTGACGTGGATAGTATGGTGGGTGGAACTTGTCGTACCCTTTCTTTTGTTCGTTCCATTTCGCATCCCAACATTTAGAACGATCGCGGTTCTCATTCTCATTGGCCTGCAGGTTTCCTTTGCATTGCACCTATGGGTCGATTTCTTCCCATGGGTGTCGATCGGACTTCTGATTGCCATCCTCCCTCCTACCTTTTGGAGATTCATTTTTTCGCAAAAATTGTCGCGAGAAAAAGTCCCCGTCGCAGGGCCTAACCGATGGATCCTTGCTGCTGG
>DDSI01000055.1 GCA_002343335.1 Bacteriovoracaceae bacterium UBA2394 | reverse complement strand
GACTGGCGCTGAGGTACTGTGAGTGGGTCTTCTCCGCCAAGCCCATCAGCTTTTCGTAGTCAAATAATTCCATCACCGGCCCCAGTCATCCTGATATCGCGTGATATCATCCTCTCCAAAATAACTACCCGTCTGCACTTCAATGATGGAAAGTTTTTGGGAAGAGGAAGGATTGGCCAAGCGATGCTTCGCGCCCAACGGAATCACGATATTTTCTCCCGCATTCAAGCGATGCTCTTTGTCATCTAAGGTCACCGTTGCCTCACCTGCCACCACAGTCCAAACTTCTTTTCGTTTTTGATGAGATTGGTAACTCAGTCTTTTCTCCGGATCGACTTCGATTAACTTTACCTTGGTAAATTCAGTATCCAGCAAATTGAGAAATCGTCCCCAAGGTCGATGCTCAGTCCATTGTTCACCCATGGATAAGATAATCCTTTATTCGCTTTGTTTTCTCGAGCGGAATGATCATTAAATCTTTGCCCCGTTGAATGACGGCCAGGTTCTCAACTCCAAAGAGATGGAATCTCAAATCCTTGTCACCCTCGACGGAGACAAAGTTCCTCTTAGATCTCCATCCATTCATTTCCGCCCAATCCTTCCAAGTTCCAAGATCTTGCCACGCATGAGCAAGCTTCAAACACCGCACGTTCGCGAACTTCTCAAAGATTGCCCGATCGATGGGTTGTCTCGGAAGTCTTCCAAAGGAAGCCCTTGAATTCAAAACTTCGGGAAAGTGTTTTTGGTATGCTTTCAAAAACGCTTCCGTTGTTCCGAAGAACATTCCCGAGTTTATGAGGGCCCGTCGTTTCGATAAACCGCTAAGCCGCTTGGAATCTGGCTTCTCCACGAATTGTTCGGCGGGCGCGCTCCCGGCATTCCCAACTTTGCAAACGATCCAACCAAAGCGGGAAAAATCGTTTCGATGTTGTGACTTTGAAGAAACTCCCGACACAAAGAGTGCCTGAGGATATTTTAAAACCTCTTTTTCAACTTTCTTCAGAAAATTTTTAAATGAAGGAGAACCTGGAAAATATTGATCAGCGCTAAAAACGGCGATCCACTCCGGCCGATTCTGCCGCGGCAATTTGCTTAACACAAATCCCACGGCTGCCGCAGTATCGCGCGCCGCAGGTTCCACATAAAGTTTGGGCACTGCCTTCTTTCTCGACTTAAAATCCTTTCGTATGAGCTGAGCGATATCGTCCTTCGCGACCACACAACACGGCACGCTCTTCAATCGCTCCAAGGTCATTTCTAAAAGAGATCTTCCGCGCACCTTTAAGAGCGGTTTCGGTGTAATCTCCGGAAACAACCTTTCACTACGCCCTCCTGCGAGAATAATCGCTAAACCCTTCGATCTCATGAACCCTCCGGTAAAAGCCGTCCTATTTCATCAAAAATATCTTTAAATTCAATCGCACGCACACCCTTAAAATTTGCTCCACGCTGAGGAGAAATAATCCAACGCTCCACTACTTTGATTTTCAAGGAATCAACCAACGCATGCTGTTCTTTCGTCCAACCATTCGGCGTCGCTTTGACTTCCGCGACAATAAATTGCTGATTCGGCAATTCGATAACAAGATCGACTTCTACTTTCTCCTTCGATCGCAAATAAAATAATGACGCTGGCAGCCCTCGATTCGTAAAACTCCTCGCAACTTCCGTTATTGCTAGATTCTCAAGGAGAAATCCAAATTGTGAACTCAAATATAATGGTTTAAATTCCACCCACCCCTGCAATCGAGTAGCGAGAGCTACATCTTCAAAATAAATTTTAGGCGTCTTAATGAGTCTGGAATTTAAATTAGATGAATAAGCGGGCAATTTCATCAATACGCCATTTTGTTGTAGCAGGCTGATCCATGACTGAAGTGTCGTCGCATCAACTCCGGAATCACGAGCCACATCAGCGCTGTTCCAGAGCTGCCCGATTCTCGCTGCGGTTAAATGCAAGCATTTCGCAAAAGCATCCCGCCGCTCGATCCCCGCAGCGACAACAATGTCCTTTTCAATAAAAGTTGCAATAAAGTCATTTAAATATCGCGTTGAATTTAGATGAGAGTCTTTGCGCAATTCTGGCCAACCACCGCGAAAGAAAAAATCTTCAAGTGTTGAATGAGGAAGTTCATGCCAACTCAACGTATTGAGATCGTAGTAACTTGCCCTGCCTGCGAGGGACTCTCGAACGGCTCGCTGCAACAATGTCTGGTTCGATCCCGTAATCCAGTAATCGACCGCCAACTTTTTATCGACTCTTCGGGATTCATCCACTCGCCTTTTTAATTCAGAAAAAACCTCCGGAACGAGCGTGGCTTCATCCAAAATCAATTTGGAGCCCATTTGATCAAAAAAAAATCTAGGATCAGCCTCCGCGCGACGCCGAACTTGCAAATCGTCGAAATACACCGGCGAATGCGTCTTCAAATGTTCCAACAGCGACGTTTTTCCAACCTGTCGAGGTCCTTTCAAGATTTTGATAGGGAGGCTAGAGTTGATTCGCAAAAATTGCTCGATATCCCTGTCAAACCACATACTTGACCAATCTAGGGCATGATCCATGATTAGTCAATATGGCACAAAATAGGCTGGCATACACACATTACCGACTCTAACGGGTGCATCCGTCTTGACTATTCACCATTCAGAGGTTTCGGTCTGGGCCATGTCATTTCTGACGGCAGCTTTTCTCATAACCACGCAACTCATTTTGCAGGACGCCCCCGCGGACGGATATATCCTCGATCCCTACCAGTTAAATCCCTCGCTAGATAGACATTCGGAATGGCTCAAATCCTTCGAACGCACGATTTCCTTCGCTTCTTTTTTGGGGACCGCGAAAAATCCGGAGCTTGGTAAGGTCAATGAGATATTAAATCGCGGCTCCCAAGCCGCCTTGGAGCTGGATTTTGATTTAGCTGAGGAGCAAGCTGACGAAGCGATTGCGATCATTTCAAAAATGACTCCTCACGCTAGGTTGAAGTCTGACTATTTGAAAGCCGTTGCTCTCAAAGCTCTGGCAAGTGCAAACAAAAATGACGATTCCTCGTTTCCCATGTTGGCCCTTCCCCTTTTGGATCGAAAAGAATTTATTTCCGAACTGCCCCTGAAGTTACAAAATCGAGCGGAGATGATGAAGATCAAGCAATGCGCACTTCCATCGTCTCAGAATTTTACTGGTAGAATATTTTCATTGGATCGAGAAATTTCTTCAAATCAGAAAATCAAAGAAGGAAAAATTTTAAGCTATCGAATCGCAGAGCATAATCTAGAAGCTCGATGGCTCTCATGCGTAAATGATACTGCCACTTCCGAACTCCTATGGAAGCGCCCTTTGTGGACGCTTCTACCGAGTGCCACTCTTGCCTCTACCGTTCGAAAAACAAAACCTGCGGCACTTCCGGAAGCGTCCGTCTGGGTTTTGCTTCCTTCCGGATCCGGTGAAACTCAGCGCGTCCTCGTGGTTTCAAGAAAGTCAGGCGCCAATCCTCCGCCTCTTCAAGAAATGCCTGACAAAGATTGGATCGATGAGGAGCCCTCTTCTGACTGGCCAATCTTGAAAAATCCGTGGTTCTGGGTGGGCGTGGGTGTGGTCGCTGGCCTGGGAGGATGGGGAATCTATGAGCTCACGAAAGGGAATGAAACGCGAGTCGTTACCACCCCGTAACTTTTACTTCGAAGGTAGAATTTCATATCCTCGGATGTAGTTGTAATAATAATTCTCATTCGTTTTCGCGGTGAAGAGACGTTTCAATCCGTCGACTTCGTCGTCATCTGTAACCAGCCTGACCCAAGCCCACTGACGAAGCACAGGCAACTCAAAGGTCATACGATCCCCCTGAGCAAATGATTCAATTTTGACCCAGGACTGAGTCGGCACTCCTCGAATGCGCGCCTGCAATTCCATATACCGAAAATCATCCGCCACGATCGCATATTTGAATTTCAATTCGCGTAAGCGATTCACAAATTCGTCGGAAAATTTCATCGTTCGCAGCTCGAAATCCAAATTTAAAGGATCACCATGGTAGTAAGTGTTCGTCATGACGGGATGACCGGTCGTATAGAGAAGCATGTGACCGATATTTGGATTTGCCCAAACCGCTTCGTCGGATTTGGTTTTCAGGGCCAATCGATCCCAAGCTTCATCTGTTTTCAAATTAGCATGTTCCTTCAACATGCGAACGATTCCGCCATCCACCGAATCTCGAACTCCACCTAGCGGGGCGAAGCCTGCACCGATGAGAGGAAAGATCATCAACCCTAACCATAACGCTTGAAATGCGGTTCCCAAACGAAGTTGCTTCTCTTTCATTTTTTCCACGATATATCGAAGTGCAATCACATAATAAATGAGAACGAATCCAAGCCACATATGAGCAAAACGCTTCTGAACAACTCCCGGTATGCTCATCACGGTAAGCCAGATGAGAAACGCCTTCTGATTGACGGACAAATTCTTCCACTCAAACCAACCAAAAACAGCGATGGGAACTAAAAAAAAGAGATAGGTGAAGTTACCGATCACATAGTCGAAACTGATTTCCCCGAAATGGGAGAAGATGGAAGACGCCTCTCCTACATTTCCTAAGACCCATCCTTTGCCAAAAACATATTCAATCGCTTGAGCGAAAGGTGACGTCAAAAATGGAGCGATATTCAAAATATGCGTCACGCAAAGGGATGCCATGACTATCCCGAAAATTCCCATCGATTTTTGAGTGATTTGAAATTTTAAAGTAAGCGATGTGACAAGGCTTAATAGCAATACAAGTCCAAGATGGAAGACTCCCGGCTGTCCCAATCCCGTCCAAACCCCCCGAGCCTGATGATTCCAATAGGTGTATGCGGCAAGCAGCCCTAACAAAGGAATGATCATCCAAAACCAGAAAGGCTTGAGATCTTCCGCTCTCCCATGAACAAAAACAAAGCTGAGAAAAAAGGCTCCAATTGAAAAGAGAGATGACGAGGAAACAGTCAAAGAAAAAAACATGAGCAATCCCGCCGCCAAAAAATCGCATGGGTATCTTTTGGAAGTGGAGCGTAAACACCCAAGTCCAAAAAGTAGCGGGGGAAAGGTAGCCTCCAGAATATGATGGTCAACTTGGCCCAAGCACGAGAATCGAATAAGGAGAAAATTACACGCGGCAAAAAGTGCCACAAAGAGCCGGTCGACATTTTCTCTTAATAAAAATGTGGAAGCCCACACGATCGCGGCAATAGCGATCAATCCTAAAAACAGCATAAGTATACAGGCGCCGATTTCCAGGCCCTGAAAGGAATCAACGCCCATGAGTTTTAAAGGAATGCCAATGAGCAGGTGAAATCCCTCCGGCCAATCCACCGATCCTCCGTAAGGCCAATCGGTCAGAGGGTCGAACACTAACACACGGGGAAAATTCTCCAGAAAATAAACCAGACGGCGAAGCTGGTAATAGCAATCGGTATCGAAAAAGCTGAAGTGCCCCGTTTCAGTGCGAAGAAAGAATTGGAAATTCGATGCCCTTAGAGCGAGGGCGGTGAGCGCTACAATTAATCCCGCGAGATAGAGCCTATACTTTTTAGAAACCACAGATGTCCAGGTACTCTATGGATTCTACTCAACTTCGTTACACGAAATTAAGGCCGTGTCGTCGATTGCAGAAATAAAATTCGAGGTGACAGTATCATTATCCAGATTTCCTCGAACATTAATGACATACCAGTTCGTTCCGAAAACTGCATTGGGAACTAAAGTCGTCCCTATGTTTGAAACACAGCCGAGCGCAAGGCCGTCAATATTCGCTCGCGAACATTTAATGCTGGAAGTTCCCGTTGAAGTGCAATTGGCCGCGGCCGCGCCAGCGTCACATGAGCCCGAACTTCCAACCGTATTGGGCGCATACACTAAATACTGAAATCTCACCTGACGATCGGGTCGGACGCCCAAAGCATTTTGAGCCCATGCTCCGCTGGGAGACGTCGGCCAAGCCGTCGTTGTTCCCGCAGGAATGGTCGAAGGAGTCGCATCGGCAGAGATATAACAATTATTAATAGAGAAATAGCTCTCCTCAGCGCTCTTGATGGCTGAGATACTCGTTGGGACCTCATTTAAATAGGATCGCCGTATGTAGCCCTGATAAGCAGGGATAGCCACCGCCGCAAGTACTCCCACAATTGCCACCGCAATCATCAATTCAATCAGAGTGAATCCGCCTATGCGGTCCTTTGTAAGTAGTTGCACTAATTTCATGAGCTTTTCTCTTTCTCCCCGAAAACTTTAAAATTATTGAAAGCCTCCACCGCCTCCAACTTGCCCATTGTTCCCAGACTTAGTTTCGCCGTCCAGTGTTGAATCATCGTCAAATTCATCATCTTCATAGCCGCCAATCGAATGCTTCTTTAAACGATATCGCATCGATCGACTGGAAATTCCCAATACTTTTGCGGCTCGCGTTCGAGATCCATGCGAACGCTCTAATGCCTTCAAAAGGAGATCTTTTTCAAATGCTCCAACCACATCGTCAAGCGCAATCGTTCCGCCGTGTTCCAAATTCTCATCGGCTTCCTTCAAATCAAATCTTTCTCGATTCTGCTGCGGATGAAGCACATTTCCAGGCAGAGAGTCCGCCTGCACTTCTTGACCCGGTTCCAACGCCACCGACCGCTCGATAATATTCTCAAGCTCGCGAACATTTCCTTGATAGTCATATTCCATGAGAACTTCCATCGCGCGCGAACTAATACGGCGAATGTCTTTTCCCGTTTCCTTGGCGTACTTTCGAAGAAAATGCTCTGCCAATAATGGAATGTCTTGCTTACGCTGTCTTAGAGACGGCAATTGAATTTGAATAACATTCAATCGGTAATAGAGATCTTCCCGGAAATTGCCCTTTCGAACTTCCTCTTCCAAATTTCGATTCGTTGCCGCGGTCAAACGCACATCCACTTCAATCGTCTCCGTGCCTCCCACTCTAAGGAAATTTCTTTCCTGAATGACTCGTAGTAATTTCACCTGCATCGCGAGGGGCAACTCGCCAATTTCATCCAGAAAGATCGTCCCTTTATGAGCAGCTTCAAAGAGCCCTTGCTTGGTCGCAGTGGCTCCCGTGAAACTTCCCTTTTCATGTCCGAATAATTCACTCTCAATCAAACTTTGAGGTATGGCGCCGCAATTCACAGTAATGAAGGCCTTATCTTTCCTCGTCGAGTTAAAATGAATAGCGCGTGCGACCAATTCTTTTCCGGTTCCGGACTCTCCGTAGATCAAAATATTCGTTCGCGTGGGTGCCGTCTTTTTGATGAGATCATAGACATTCTTCATGGCGTCGGAATTGCCGAGCAAGTTTGAGAAGTCATACTTTTCACGAAGCTCCGACTTGAGACTCTTGTTTTCAGAGGCAAGATTCTTGGCATCGACCGCCTTTTGAATGACGACCTTAATTTCTTCGATTTTAAACGGCTTGCTTAGATAATCAAAAGCTCCCGCTTTCATGGCTTCGACGGCGGAATCTGTGGTTGCAAAGGCCGTGATCATGATGACCGGAACCTCGCTCTGAACCCGCTTAGATTCTTTGAGAAGAGTCATCCCATCGCCATTTTGCATCTGCAAGTCGGTGATCACTATATCAAAAGCCTGATCGCGAATCAGCCGAAGCGCATCCGCGCCATCGAGAGCAGTTACGACGTCGTAACCCTCTTTGGCGAGTAGTATCTCAAAGAATTCGCGAACGCTTAGTTCGTCATCAACCACCAGTATTCGAGCTTTGGTTGTCATAGGCTACGTCCCCCTGTTCCATCGAGTTAAATTCAATATAAAAAGTTGTGCCGCTGCCGACTTTGGAATGCACTTGCACGGTAGCGTCATGGGCTTTCAACATCTGATACACAAGTGCTAGTCCCAAACCGGTTCCGCCACCTTTCGTCGTGAAAAACGGATTGAAAATTTGCTTTCGGTTGTCTTCTGAAATTCCGACTCCATTGTCCGAAATCCGAATTTGCGTTCGCATCCCTTGCGCGGAAGAAACTTCGGAAGCATCAACGGTGATCTTTCCTCCCGAACGAACGGCATCGACCCCATTCTTCAAAAGATTCCACAGAATTTGCTCCCATTGTTTTGGATCGCAAAAAATTCTGAACTCCTTCGAAACTAGATTCTCAATGGTGGGAGCCTTCGATTTATATTCCGAGGAGTTTTGAAGAAGCGAAATCACTTGATGGACGGAATCTCGCACATTCACTTCCTCCGCACGCACTTGAGAGGGCTTTGCGTAATCCAGAAAGTTCTTGCAAAGTGCATCTAAGCGATCGGTTTCCCGCAGAACGATTTTCATTAATCTCTCTGCCTTAGAATCCACCGAAAATTCGGATTTCAAGAGCTGAACGGATCCTGAAAGAGATGCTAAGGGGTTTCGAATTTCATGCGCAATACCCGCGCCCAATTGCCCCACGGCCGCCAGTTTTTCTTGAGTTTGCGCTCGAGTTTCCAAATCGCGAATTCCCGTGAGATCCTGAAACACAATCACCGACCCACCATTCGGCAAGCCCACTCGGGAGTGTCCGAAAGACTTCATCACGCCATCCACTTCCATTTGGCTTTCAAATCGAGCGTCCTCTCTTAAGAACGCTTCGACGATCGTTCCCTGGAGTTCTTCGACTCTACCCAGAATTTTTTTAGCAGCGGGGTTACTCAAAATGAGTTTGTTTTGATCGTCCAAATAAATAATTCCAGAAGGAATATGATTCACAATCGCAGAATGAATTTGATTCAGTTCCATCAAATCTGCGGTGGTTTGCTCCAATGATTTCGCCAGTCGCTCTCGATTTTTGAACAAGAAGCCCACACCTCCAGCGAAGAACCAAAGAGCACTTACACTAAAGATAAGTCGGGAGAGATCGGCAGCCTCCTCGAAAAGGTGAGTTCCTCGATTTAAGAACGCGATTCCCGCAAAAGCTAGCCCTGCTAAAAATCCCGCCGCAATCGCGCCCGAGGAGTAAAAGAGGACCGCCCCCATGAGGATATTGACGACATACAAAAGAACGTAGGCCGATTGAAATCCGCCCGTCAGATGCACAAGCACGGTTGTAAAACCGAGGTCCCAAATAATTTGAGACCAGGCCAATGCAATAAAGAGATGTCGCTTGAGCAGACCATGCAAAATCCATGAGACTGCAACACCTCCAAATCCCCACAACATCAGATTGCGAAGCGATTGAGAGAAAGGAACTTCATAGAATGAATAGAGAACGAGTCCAGAACCCATCATCGCCATCAGAAATGCCAGACGGAAAATGATGATCCATTTCACTCGCGTTCGTAGACTCATGTCGGTCATCGAATTCATTCTTCCTCTGTTCTCACTTTCTCAACCGCCCGCTTTCAGATTGGACGCCATGTTGAAAATTGGGAGATACATTGCAACGACGAGACCCCCGATGAGACCGCCGAGGATCACCATCATGGCGGGTTCCATCAAACTTNNAAAAATCGGCGATTTTCCCAAGCATCGTATCGAGGGCACCGGTTTGTTCTCCGACGTTAATCATCTGGCACACCATGGGCGGAAAAACCTTACTTTGTGCGATGGGTTCTGCGACGGACTTTCCTTCCGAGATGCTCACTCGAGCGCGATAGATCGCTTTTTCCACCGTCTTATTTCCCGCTGCTCGTGCGGTAATATCGAGTGCTTCCAAAATAGGAACCCCCGAGGAAATCATGGTTCCAAGCGTTCTCGTAAATCGAGCCACGGCTACTTTTCGAAGAAGTGGGCCAAAGACCGGAAGCTTTAAGAAAATATCGTCGGTCACTTCAAGGCCTCTTGGATTTTTACGAATGTATTTCCACGCAAAGACCAAAGCGACAATTCCAAGAATGAGAAGGTAGAAATTGTGCTGCGTCCAACGACTGATATTGATGACGATCTGCGTGGGCGCAGGAAGGGCCGCTCCGCCAAATTCTTTGAACATGTTTTCGAAAATAGGAATGACCCACACGAGCAACACCGTGATAACGACTACGGCCACCACGACGATCGATGCAGGATAAACCATCGCACTCTTCACTTGGCCCTTCAATTTCATGACCTTTTCAAGATAGGAGGCCAAGCGCT
>DDSI01000195.1 GCA_002343335.1 Bacteriovoracaceae bacterium UBA2394 | reverse complement strand
CCCGAGAGCATCTTGACGATGTCCGACATATACGAAACCCAAGAGCGATATTCTTTGGCTTGAGCGGGATCTTCCGACTTCGAGAAGCTCGTGGAATTCAGAACCTGATTGAGGGTCTGCCATCGCGTGCTCAGCTTCATAATTTCATTGGGATCCTTAGGCAGGGCATTTCCGAGGAGCGCCCACGCCATATCGTACTTAAATCGAAGACCGATTTCTTCCGGCGGAACTTGCGCAAACATTCGGTAGAAATTTTCCATCGAAGGATTGTTGCAAAGGGCGGCCTTCAAATAGCGTCCAAATTCGCGAACTGCATAGGCGACGTCTAACTTATTTAGATCTTTGAAGTAGCCGCTCTTCGACTGCATGATTTTGAAATTAATGACGGAGCCGTTCTTCTCCACGTAGTGAACCACACCGTAGAAGTTGAGAGTTTGAAAGAGCACCTCGAGGGCCACCCACTCCGCGCCGCCATTTTTCTGAGAGAATCCAAGGCCGGGCATAAGCGAATCATCCCAACCGGGAATGGTGCCATCACCGGGAGTAAGAGGGTCTTGTGGAAGGGGCTCCCAAGGGTCCGTTCCGCCGCCAAGACCGCCGCCTGGAATGGTGGGATTAATGACGTCATCGCCATTGATCGTTCCAAATGCGATCCCTGGCATTCGATCGACTTTGCTTCGGAAAAGCGTGTCCGCGCCGATGACCAACTCATCGATGGCCTGCTCTTCATCGGCCTTCATGAGGTCATTCCAATTGATCTCAATTTCACTCGCCTGAACGTTTGCCAGCGGTAGTAAAACCGCAGCGACTAAAGCGCCTCCTAAAAGACGGCTTGATAGAACCATAATGGCCTCCCCTCCTATCGCGTCCAAATACCGTATTGTCCTAGCTATTGATCTAGCCCCTCAGCAGGATCAGTAACCCAAACTTTACGAATGCTATTTTTATGATGAAGAGGCCCGATTTACTCGCCCTCTCAATCCCCTCAAAAAACGACGCTACGTGACGGCGCAAACAGGAATCAATGGTTTTTGGGGGTAAGGCTAAAAAAAGCGCGGATCTTAAAATCCATTTAAAACGAAATGCAAGCCTAAAAGCTGCGCTCTTTACAGGACGCTTACGATGTTGTATATAAAGGGCTCTTTTTCGATCCGAGAAACCATGGGGTATTCAAGGTTCTCAATCGTTCTAGGACTTACTGGCCATCCGGCGGCCCTTTTTTAACAACCGCCGAGGCCAAATATTAGGGGTAATAAGAGTATGAGATCGCAAAAAGTCGCGGTTCGCTGTCATCCATTTTCCAGAAACATGGCCCACGCTCGGCACCTTCCTAAGAAGGACGATAAGCCGATCAGTTTTGAAGTCGGCCAAAAAGTTGTCTATCCGGGTCGTGGGGTTGGTCAAATTCAATCCATCGAGACCAAGGAAATCGCTGGGATTAAAATTTCGCTCTACATGATTCGCATTTTGGAAAGTGATGTTACCGTCATGGTGCCGCTCGATAAAGTGCGCAACGTCGGCGTTCGTCCCGTCGTTGCTGGCAAACAAGTTCAAGAAGTTTACAAAATGTTGCGCGATAAAAAGGTCATCGTGGAACAGACCACGTGGAATCGACGCTATCGCGAGTACATGGAAAAAATTAATACCGGCTCCATTTTTGAAATTGGTGAAGTGCTCCGTGATCTCTGCGTGCTTCGTGCAGAAAAAGTTTTATCGTTCGGTGAACGACAAATGCTTGAGCGAGCCAAGACTTTCCTCGTGAAAGAACTTGCGGTCGCTGAAGAAACCGATGTTCCTACCGTTGAAGCCACCGTGGAAGACATCTACGGCCCTGGACTCGAAGCCAATCAAATCGCCATCAACGGCGAAGAATAAAATGAAATGGATGAGCTTTCTGCCATCGTTGTGGCGGCGGGGAGTTCGTCACGCTTCTTGAAAAGCGCCGGTGAGCGCTTTTCCAATCTGCCTTCAAAAACCATGATTGAATGGAACGGGAAACCGCTTCTCCATCACACACTTGAGGCGCTTAGTGTTTTACCACTCCGCGAAGTGATTATAGTCACTCGCGACGAGGACCGAGCTTTTGTATCCGAGAAGATTTCCTCTTTTCGTCCAAAATTTCCAATTCTATGGGCGCCCGGCGGCGCTCGTAGGCAGGATTCCGTTCGAAACGGACTCGCGAATGTGAATACAGATTGTAAACGCGTATTCGTTCATGACGGAGCCCGCCCATTTTTAGACGCCCAGTTTTTAAAGCAACTCTACAGCCGAAGTCTGGAGGCGCCGGCGTTAATTCCAGTGCTGCCGATGGTGGAAACCCTCAAAGAAGTAGATGAATCCGGAGCTGTGGTTCGAACGCATCCCCGAGCGCGCTTCGTGCGCGTGCAGACCCCACAGTTTTTTGAATATGCCTTGCTTCGTCGCGCACACGACCGCTATGCCGACTCAGCCGAGGAATTTACGGATGATGCGGCCATGGTTGAGGCGATCGGGACGAAGGTGCAAACCATGGAGGGACATCCGGCAAATGTAAAGGTGACAACCCTCGAAGATATAAAAGGTTTAGAGATTCATGATTGATACGCTGAGAATCGGAATGGGTTTTGATGTGCACGCCTTTGTGACTGGGCGCCCGCTCATGATTGGGGGCGTGGAAATTCCATTCGATCGCGGACTCGACGGACATTCCGATGCGGATGTTTTACTTCACGCGATAGTGGATGCCGTGCTCGGCGCGCTCGGCGAGGGTGACATCGGCCAACATTTTTCCCCGTCCGATGCGAGATGGAAGAACAAGCCCAGCATTGAGTTTGTTCGATATGTGAAAGACCTCGTTGAAAAAAGGGGCGCGCGGATCTTATCCATCGATTGCGTGCTGATGCTCGAGCGGCCGAAGATCGCGCCGCACGCACTATCCATGCGACAAAAGATTTCCGAAGCCCTTCAGCTTGAACTCGACCGAATTCAGATGAAGGCCACCACCACCGAGAAACTCGGCTTCACGGGCCGAGAAGAGGGCATTGCCGCTCAAGCCGTCTGTTTGATTAGCCTAAGGAAATAGCGTTTTAGGGCGTCCGCACCCCTGTTCCGCCAAATTTAGTTGCCAAATGAAATAGGTATGAGAAGCCTTTGCGGTCTCTGCGTTGCAAACTAATGAATCCTTTTGGAGGTCCCAATGCCTTTTCGTTTCGTGATTCTTGCGCTCCTTTTCTGTGTTGGCTTTTTCATCACATCATCGGTCTCTGCCCAATCCAATTTTGATGATTCTTGGATGTGGAGCAGTGGTAATTCGGACGTTGACCTCGCCGCGAGACCTGAAGATTTAAATGGGCTGCCCGCTCCCAGCAACATCGCTCCCCTTCGTACGGTTCCGCTCATGACCCCTGAGGAGTTGGCTGCGCAGCAAGCGGAACAGGAACGGCGACATGCTGCCTATTTAGAGTTTCGTTCACTTTTGAGTCCTGAGTTTCAAGATGATCTCGATAAAGAAGTAATGGATTGGGGACTTCGGCCGGCGAGCGATTATCAGAATCTTGCTCGTCAGCAGCGGGAGTATTTACAACGTGTGGCTCAACTGGGAGCCGATGCTCAGGGACCGACGGTTTCAGTGGTTCCACCGGGTGCCTCTCGAGGAGACGTGGTGGAGGTCGACATGTCCTCCCTATTCTGCACCGAAGAGGTCCGCGAGTTGGGCGATCAAGGTAAGTAGGTTTCCTAAGTCGAACAGACATTTGTCTCCCGTTCCATTCAAGGCTAGAAAGAGCAATGGTCGTTAGAACTCGATTTGCCCCTTCGCCTTCTGGATTCCTCCATTTGGGGAATGCCCGTACCGCATTGTTCGCTTTCCTTTACGCTCGAGCCAAGGGCGGGCGGTTCATTCTTCGGATCGAAGATACGGATCAAGAGAGAATCGTCGCTGGCTCAGAAGCCTCCTTCATCGAAGATTTAAAATGGTTGCAACTCACTTGGGACGAGGGACCAGATATTGGCGGACCTTTAGGACCCTATCGTTGCTCCGAGCGCTACGACATTTATGAGCGAGAGTTGAAGCGGCTCACGAAACTTGCGCGCGTTTATCGGTGTTTTTGTACTCCGGATCAACTCGACCAAGATCGAAAGCTTTTATCGTCGCAAAAAAAGGTCATCAAATATGTGGGTCGTTGCTTAAGCATTTCCGAGGCGGATGCCACGAAGCGTGCTGCGACTGAGCCATTCGTTTGGCGAATGCACGTGCCGGATGGAGCACCCGTCACCATTGAAGATTCGATTCGTGGTCACGTGGAAATGCAGCGCGAAGTGATCGGGGACTTTGTCTTGAGTCGTGCAAGCGGTGTCCCGGTTTTCCTTTTTGCAAATGCAGTGGACGACGCGCTTCAAGAAATGACCCATGTGGTTCGAGGTGAAGACCATCTCTCCAATACCTTCCGCCAAGTTTTAATCTTTCAGACAATGGGTTACAAAACACCGCAATTCGCGCATTTGCCACTGATCGGCGCGGAGGATGGCGGCAAATTGAGCAAGCGTGAGGGCAGCCTGGGAATTCGAGATCTGCGCGAGCAGGGCTACATTCGCGAGGGAATTCTCAATTATCTTTCGCTCCTCGGCTGGTCGCCGGGCGATACCGGTAAGACCGGTGAGAAGTTCAAACCTGAAGAGCTCATGAAGTTGTTTGATTTGGATCGCGTTCATAAGGGCCGGGCTCTTTTTGATTTTCAAAAACTGAATTTTTTGAATCAGCAGCACATGAATGACCTATCTCTGGCGGAGCTAGAGCGGTTGGCGCCCCCCAAGAATTCCGCATGGGCCCCGATTTGGAAGGATGCCCTCGCGCTTGTAAGGCATGATGCTCATACGGTGCAGGAACTTTATAAGGTCGAAAAATTTCTCGGCCAACCCGATTATCAAACGGACAATGCGACGAAAATTTTAAAGGCCGACAAATCCAAACAGGCCCTGGAAAAAGGACTGCAGTATCTGAAGCAGTCCCTTGGTGAGAACAAAGCACTTGAAGAGGGTCTCAAGCAGAGTATCCAAAGTTCAGGCAAGGATTTGGGCCTCAAGGGAAAGGATTTGTATTTTCCTTTTCGCGTGGCGATTACCGGCGTAGAAGCGGGCCCCGAGTTGGTGCCTTTGGCAAAAATTTTGGGCGGTCAAGAAGTCGTCCATCGTTTGGAGCGGGCCATACAATTTGCAGGATAGGAGGGCGAGTCCATGGTTGAGCGCCCCATTCACCTTCATCGCGAAATTTTCAATCTTCGTTCGGGATTTAAGCCAAAGGGCAGTCAGCCTCAGGCCATCGAGAAGCTCATTCGCAATTTGAAGGGCGGTGTCTCCGACCAAGTTTTGCTCGGGATCACGGGTTCGGGAAAAACGTTTACGATGGCGAATGTGATTCAGAGTGTGAATCGCCCGACGCTTATCATCGCGCACAACAAAACGCTCGCGGCTCAGCTCTTTACGGAGTTTCGGGAATTGTTTCCGGAAAATGCGGTGGAATACTTTGTTAGCTTTTATGATTACTACCAACCCGAAGCCTATGTTCCTGCGACGGATACCTACATCGAGAAAGACTCAGCCATCAATGACACGATCGATAAGATGCGGCACTCCGCTACGCGGTCTCTTCTTGAGCGAAATGATGTGATCATCGTTTCTTCGGTCTCTTGTATCTACGGCCTTGGATCGCCCGAAGCGTATTACGGAATGCTGCTCTATGTGGAGAAGGATCAAAAAATTGAGCGCGAAGAAATTTTGGCAAAGCTCATTCAAATTGGCTACGTGCGGTCGGATTATGATTTTCATCGAGGAACGTTTCGAGTTCGCGGTGATGTGGTCGAAGTTTTTCCAGCTTCCGAAGAATCAAAGGCAATTCGCATCGAACTTTTCGGTGACACGGTGGACGGGATCACGGAGGTGGACTCTTTAACGGGCCGGCCTATTCGGAAGTTAGTTAAGATAGCGGTGTATCCCACTTCTCACTACATTACGTGGCCGGAGACGATCGATCAAACGATTGGAAATATCCGCGCCGAGCTGAAGGATCAGATCATGCGACTCAAAAACGATGGAAAGGTTTTGGAGGCGAAGCGACTCGAGCAAAGAACGAATTTTGATTTGGAAATGCTCAAAGAGGCTGGCTTTTGCTTAGGGATTGAAAATTATTCCAGGCATCTTACGGGCCGTGCGCCTGGAGAGGCGCCTTACACGCTTCTTGATTATTTTCCGTCAGATTTTTTACTTATCGTGGATGAAAGTCATGCGACCGTTCCGCAAATCGGTGGGATGTACAATGGCGATCGTTCTAGAAAAATGACGCTCGTGGAGCATGGATTTCGACTGCCTTCCGCGCTCGACAATCGGCCGTTAAAATTTGAAGAATTTTGTGAGCGCGTCGGCCAAACGATTTACGTTTCCGCAACGCCTGGCGATTACGAGGTGAACAAATCCGGAGAGCATTTGATTGAGCAGATCATTCGACCTACGGGACTTTTAGATCCTGCAATTGAAATCAAGCCCGCAAAAAATCAGGTCGACTCTCTGATTGCGGAGCTGAGAGCGCAAGTTGCTAAGGGAGAACGGACGCTCGTGACCACGCTTACAAAAAAGAGCGCGGAAAATTTGAGCGAGTACCTGCAAAGTCTTCAGTTCAAAGTTCGCTACATGCATGCCGATATTGAAACGCTCGAGCGGTCGCAACTGATTAAAGATTTGCGCCTGGGCATTTACGACATTTTAATTGGGATCAATTTGCTGCGCGAAGGGCTTGATTTGCCCGAGGTCAGTTTAGTGGCGATCATGGACGCTGACAAGGAAGGCTTCTTGCGGAGTGCAAGTGCGCTCATCCAGACGATCGGTCGGGCTGCTCGTCACGAACAGGGTCGGGTGGTTATGTATGCTGACAATATGACGAATAGCATGAAGATTGCGATTGATGAAACGAACCGGCGTCGTGAAAAACAGAGTGATTATAATAAGCAGCACGATATTACACCGCGAGGTGTCGATAAGGCTATTGACGAAGGGCTGCGTGCGATTATTCCGCAAAAAGATGACGACAAAAAGAAAGACAAGTTGAATCTCAAGAAAATTCCAAAGGATGAGTATCCAGCGCTTGTGCGTGAGCTTACGGCACAGATGGAGCTCGCTAGCGCGAACCTCGAGTTCGAGCGGGCCGCTGAGCTGCGAGATACAATTACCGATATTAAACAAACCATGAAATAAGCCGGCCTGCCTCTGGTATACTGGACTGTAATGACCAAAATTTCTCCTTCTGATGTCCAAAAATTGGCGGCGCTTTCCGCTTTGACGCTCACCGATGAAGAGGTGGCATCTATGCAAACCGATTTGACGCAGATCTTAGGTTACGTTGAACAGTTACGAGATGTTGATACTGCTGACATTGAACCGACCTACCAGCCTCACGACCTCGAGACTGTCGTGCGTCAAGATGCAGTAATTGAGTATGGTGTCAGTCAGGTTGAGCTTTTGAAGAATGCTCCGGAACAAGCGGACGGCTCGCTAGTAGTGCCGAGGGTAATCGAATGACAATTAACGAAGTAAAAGCGATAGTCTCATCCAGCTCCGCACTAGAAGTCGTGAAAGCAGCGATAGAACGTGCCAAAGCTGACAGAGCACACGCGTTGCTGGAGCTGATGGAAGAACGGGCACTGATTCGTGCTGGTGAGATTGATGAAAAACTAAATAACGGTATTGATGCTGGTTCGCTCGCTGGCGTGCCGTTCATAGCCAAAGACAACTTCCTGACATTCGGTAGCCATACAACGGCTGCAGCGAAAATCCTTGAAAACTTTGAAGCGCCATTTCAGTCTGAGGCGATCGAGCGCCTTGAAGCCGCAGGCGCCATCTGCATAGCAAAGGCAAATCTCGACGCTTTTGCGCATGGTGGAAGTACAGAGAACTCCGCATTTGGACCAACAACTAATCCTCATGATAGTACACGTGTTGCTGGCGGTAGCTCGGGGGGATCGGCTGCGGCGGTTGCGCTGGACATTGTGCCGTTCGCGCTCGGCACTGATACCGGTGGTTCGATTCGCGAGCCAGCTAGTTTCACGGGCGTTGTCGGTCTCAAACCAACGTATGGCGCGGTTAGTCGATATGGCGTAGTGGCGATGGCCAGTAGCACGGATGTTATTGGGCCGCTTACGCATACAGTTGAGGACGCCAAGCTGGTGATGGACGTGATTGCCGGCAAAGATACCAAGGATAGTACGACGATTGAGAATCCTTACGACGTTAGCGCAACTGAAGTTAAAAAAGTCGGCGTTATCAAAGAGTGGCTGAGTGACGGCGTCGCTGACGATGTGAAGTCGAGTATCTTGCGGACACTTGATACTCTCAAATCTGATGGTTATGAAGTCGATGAGGTTTCTCTCCCGATTCTGCAATACGCGCTTGCTGTCTACTATATTATCGTTCCAGCGGAAGTGGCATCCAATCTTGCTCGTTATGACGGCATACGATATGGGGTGAGGCCAGGCACTACAACCAATCTCGCATCGGTATATTCTGAGACACGCAATCATGGTTTCATGCCTGAAAACAAACGCCGTATTTTGATTGGTAACTACGTTCTATCAAGTGGTTACTACGATGCGTATTTCCGTCAGGCAGCCAAAGTGCGTACGTTACTGACGAATGCGATGAACGAAGCCCTTGAAACATACGATGTTCTGGTCGGTCCAACCGTCCCGACCGTCGCGTTCAAGCTTGGTGAAAACACACGCGACCCACTGAGTATGTATCTCGCTGATCAGATGACCGTTTCAGCTAGTTTGACTGGTATGCCAGCTGTGAGTGTTCCGGTTGAATCGGACGGGTTACCGGTTGGTTTTCAAATCATCGGTGCGCGCGGCAGCGACACGACCGTGATGGCATTTGCCAGTGTTATCGAAGGAGCTTCGGTGTGAACGGTCTTGTTTTGACGATGTTCATTTTTGTAGTCGTTATCGGTATCGCACTGTTGATATTTATTTCACTGACCCGCCGCAGTGGTCGCCCGCTTGACCCGGAAAAGTACCGGTCCCGCTGGCTCGCTATTACCCAGGGATCCAACGCCACACCTGAGAGTTGGCAGTTTGCCATCATGAATGCAGACAAACTCCTCGATTCTGCATTGAAAGAGCGTGGCGTGTCTGGTGCGACGATGGGAGAACGTCTCAAGAATGCGGGGCCACACATACGCAATATTGATAACGTTTGGCGTGCTCATAAGCTACGCAACCGTATCGCCCACGATGATGGTGTGACGGTCACGAAGCGACAAGCTAACGAAGCACTTAAGATTTTCAAACAAGCCTTGATTGATTTGGGGGCGCTGTAATGAATCTAAAGTCTATTACAGAACGCTACCAACCAACCATTGGTATCGAGTGTCATGTTC
>DDSI01000210.1 GCA_002343335.1 Bacteriovoracaceae bacterium UBA2394 | reverse complement strand
GGACTGGCACATCTGGCGAACTACGTTAGACAAAAAGACAGCCCAAATCACAAAATTTAGAGGCTCCGCCATCAGCCCCACACCTCTTCCTAATGGTCGCGAAATGATCATTTCTTCCTCTAAGGATGGAGACCCCGAGCTCTATACGCTGTCGATGGATGGTCAGATCAAGCAGCGGCTTACCAAGTCTCGTGGAGCAGACATCGCGCCCTCCATGGGTCAAGACGGCCGGACGATCTGCTTTAGCACCGAGCGATGGGGCAACTTGCACGTGGCCGCTCTCAATCTGGGGAATTTAGAAGTTCGCCGGCTCACACGAGTCGGAACATTGAACGACACCTGTTCTTGGAATCCGCGCGACAATCTCATTTTATTCTCGGGGATGGACACCGATCGTGAGTTCGACGTGTTTGCGATGAACGATCAAGGCAATGACATGGAGCGCCTTACCTATGACGCTAGCTTCAACGAAGCACCTCACTGGAGTCCGGACGGAAAGCTCATCGTGTTTAGCTCTCGTCGAGCGTTAGGTGGCGGTCGGGGATCGCGCAGCCAAATCTACGTGATGAAGGCCGATGGAACTCAGGTGGGTGTGATCGCCGAGTTGCCGGGCGACGCTACCCAACCGAACTGGTCACCTCGACTCGGCTACGAATAACCGATCGAAAAGTGCTTTTCACGATTTTCACCCTCCTCTAAAGTGATCATTCACAATTTTGAAGAGGAGGGTTCCGATGAAAACTTTACTTATTTCTTTAACGATTCTTTTAGGTGTTTCCGAACTTGCGCATGCGGGAGGCCCCGGAACGCTCCTTCGAGCAGCGCGACTCAGAAAAAAGGTGGCCGTCTCCAACCCTGAGGCCATTCGAGTGATCGCCGGGCGTAAAGCAGCTGACCAAACCTTCACGGTGGGAATCGACAGCCTTGCCACCCACGAAATTTGGATGACGAAATTCCAAACCATGGAAAGTGCCGTCACGAATAGCGATCAAACGCTCACGATTTCCGTGCGAGGAAAAGATTATCCCATTGCAGTGGCCTCAGGCACTTCACTTCAACAACTGGCAGAGCTTATCAACGCTCAGAAGATCGGAATCATTGCTTCGGTTTATGACACGGGCGATGGCAGTTCTGAAAGTGCGCGCATGACCGTCACCGATTTGCTTTCCGGAAAATCAAACCCGGAGCAAACACGAGGCGTAAACTTCAATTTAGGATTTTCGAGCACGCTTACAAATTTAACGACCTATGATTTTGGGAGCAAACCCCTCATTGAGGGCCTCGATTCTAAGATCAATTTAAATGGTCTTACGAAGGATCCTATTTATCGAGATTCCAATGTCATCGCTGATCTCTTCGATTACGTGAAGATCACACTCAAGAAGGAATCAGCGGATCCGATTACCGTAAAAATTGGTCAATAGGGCCTTTCATGCTACGTTTCGCGGATGCGCTGTCTTGTCACCGGCGGAGCCGGCTTCATTGGAAGCAATTTAGTTGAGCATTTGCTCACGGTAAAAGATGGTTCGAAGCACGACGTCGTCGTCTATGACAATTTATTGACCGGGCATCGATCCAATTTACAGGGCTTCAACTGCGAATTTCATCAGATCGATGTATCGGAGGAACTCCCCGATCACGGCAAGTTCGATTGGATCTTTCATCAAGCGGCGATCACGGATCCTCGCCATGGCGACGATTCGGAAACGTTGCACAAAAATATCGTGGGCTTTGAGCGAATTTTGAGATTGGCCGAACAACACAAATCCAAATTGGTCTACGCTTCGACCGCGGGCCTCTACGGCAACGGACCTGTTCCCATGAAGGAAGATCAGCCCAAAGAAATTTTGACGGCTTACGGCGAATCAAAATGGAAAATGGATCAAATGGCGACTCCGCTTATGGGCAAAATGCACATCGTGGGGTTACGCTACTTCAATGTGTTTGGTCCGCGCGAAAGCGGTAAGGGCCGTCCAGCGAGCATGATCTATCATTTGAGTAAGCAGATGGTGGAAGGTAAACGCCCGCGCATTTTTAAAATGGGCGAGCAAATACGCGATCACATTTACGTGAAAGATTGTGTGAGAGCGAATCTTTTAGCGCTCGAAGGAAAATGTGGGGTTTACAATGTGGGCACCGGAATTGGCACAAATTTCAATGAGCTCGTGGCAGCACTCAACCGTTGCTGGAAAATGGATTTGGCGCCCGAATATTTCGACATGCCCTATGATCCAAAGACCTATCAAAGCAACACTCAAGCTGAACCTTCCCTTGCTGCGGCAAATTTAAAATTCAAAGCGAAGTATTCTTTGGACGATGGAATCTTGGATTACATCCCTTCGATGAAAAAAGAATTTAACCTGTCGTAAGATAGCGAGGCGTTGCTCGACTCTCGAGGCCCTTTTTCACATGGACATACACCTCATCTACGGTGATTTGCTGCATGCAAACATTATTCGTGCACGGTGAGAATCGATGATTGAAAACATTCACGCAGGGTGAACAGGCCAAGCTCTTAGTAATTGCCACTTTATTTGCGCCAATTGCTCCATACAAAAACGGAGTTTCCGGTCCAAAGAGCGTAATGGCATACATATCGCTCAGCGAGGAAAAGTGACCCGGGCCCGAATCATTGGTCACGAGCACATCCGAGAGCGTGTAGAGCGCAAATAACTCCCGAAAATTCGTGAGCCCCGCCACGGAATGCACGTGCTCCGCACCAATGGCTTTCACAATTTGTTCGATCGGACCGCGCTCCGCGGGTGCACCGGTGAATAAAATCGTGGAGCTCGGATAATCACGACGAATGCGCTTGGCGAGTTCGATGTAATTTTTTTCATCCCACTTTCGGAGGGGAAGCAAATCGCTGGCATTGGCATTGAGTAAAACGATCGGTCCATTAAAAATTTGCGCGTCTAATTCCTGCAATTTCTTCTTCAGCGCTTCTAACTCCTGCGAGGTTGGAACGTAAGGAGGAATCGACGTAGGTTTTTCCGGAGGTAGGGCCTTCATCAGAGGTCTCTCGGCAGGATTTCGAAGCGAGACTTCCACAAGTAGACGAAAATATTGTGCCGTATGAATGTAGGAGTTGTACTGCACCTTATGTGTCATGAGATTCCCACGATAGGGAGCATCCGCCGTGAAACGATCCAAGCCTATGCGCCGAGGAATCCCCGTCAGGTAAGACAGAATTGCAGATCCTCTGGCGAAAAATTCGAGATCAATCAACGTATCGATTTTTTGAGAGCGCACTTTCCAGAGGGTCTTAAGAATGTCGATGGCAAATCGATGCAGTCCTTTCACTCGCACGGAGAAAATATTTTCCTCCGGAATCATATTTAAAATCTGAAGAGGAAATTTATTTTCCTCAAACACGTAAAAATAAACATTCTCTCGCCCGACGAGCTCGATCGCTCGGCGAAGCGCATCGTAAGCCAAGATCGTCGAGCCCTGTTCGATCAATTTCACAAAGACGATTTTTTGAGGACGCCCCTCAGGGACGGAGGCATCGACGAGTCGGCCCAGGGTAGACTTCCAAGCGGTGAGCAGAATGCAGAGCGGCACTCCAACATACTGATCAATGCGCCTCATCCGATGAAAATTCATGCTTTTTGGCTACCATTGGGGGATTAGGGCCTCAAGGATAAAACCCCTCGGCACTTCTATGTCTCCAAATCCCTATTCCTTCTTGCGTTCGCAAGAATTCATACTGGGTTTCAATCGCTTTTTTAAGGTCGGTAAAGCGATCCAACGGAAAAAATTGATAGTCATTGAGCCCGGCCGAGCTCGTATCCACAAAATAGAGGGGGGGATTCTTCTCGAGATCCTCCAAATATTTCTCCATCGCGCCAGGCAAGGGCCTTGATTCCGGAGACTTGAATCCCGGTATCCGCCCCGAGACATAGTCTGCAAAAATAAATCGACCGGATGCTCCGCGCTCACTGGTCACATAAAGTTGAGGGGCCATCCCCCACACCAAAATACGATCGGTAGGTTGGGAGTTCTCTCGAATCCAATTGCCCACCCGCTGCACCTTGGCCTGATTTTCACGAGAAAAGGACCAAGATTTCGAAAAGCGATCTCTCTCTAAATTGAAGAATGAATAAAATAAAAACGGAAACAGTGAAAAAGCGACGACCAGAAAGCGATAACTTCCGCGACGCTTCCACAATTCATGCACAGCCGGGGCAGCCCAAATAGAAAAATACCAAATGAGCGGCACAAAATAGTGTGTGTAGTAACGCCCTGAAAGAAAAATGGTTAGGAGTGCACCAAGCCCCGCGCCCAACGCCGCCGCATCGTGAGCGGACTTGAATGTCCACGCACGAGCCCGAAAAAATCCTGCCCACCATAAGAGTGGCCAAGATGCGAGCATTCCCCCGATCGCAATCCAAGGTCCCGTTTGTTCGTTCTTCACTTCTCGAGAGGAACCCACGTACTGGAGCCCATCGAAGAGCACATGATTCCAAAATGCTTCGTCCGCCCCTTGAAGCCGAAAATGAAAATAGACACTCGCCCATACGGCAATCACACCGACCGCAGCGACACTGCTGATCGATATCCAATGTCCAACTCGTTGTCTCCACTCCGCTCGCTCGTAAAAAAGAATCGTGAGCGCCATCCCGCCAAAGATGAGTACGGCATATTGCTTGAAAAGAATCGCTATTCCTAAACAAATTCCAGACGCCACCGCAAATCCCAATCGTCGACCCTCTACCGGCCGAATGGCTTTCACCCAAAGGAGTTGACTCAAGATTAGAAAAAGAAGCATTGGCAATTCGGCATTGCAGGAAATCACTTCACGCGGAAAGCACGCCGAGAAAATTGCATAGAGAATCGCCGCGGTTTTGCCGCCGATTCGATAGGCCAAAACGCAAAGTAAAGTGACGAGAACAAAAAATGTCGCATGGACGGCAAACAAATTCCAAGATCCGCCCACGCCAGCGATCGCTCCATACAACCAAAAAATCCCAGGGGCCTTTCGGTCGATCGCGTCTATATATAAGACACCGCCCTGACTCAATTTTTCAGCAAAAGCGAGATAGTTGGACTCATCGAGGGATACGCCGAGGGGTTCCACCAAAAAGGTGAGGCGGCCTACGAGCAGAATGAAAAGGATGAGGAGCCAAAATCCGTAAGCCACAGAAAGTCTTTTACTTTCCCGAACGGCATGCGAAAAGAACTAAATGTCCGCTCCCGGAGGGAAAACTCGAGCCGCCGCCATCGATATCGGATCTAATTCTATTTTACTGACGATCGCCGAGGTGGGAACGACGCCTTCGGGTATTCCTCTTCGACTGCTTCATGATGAAGCGCAAGTGACAGGCCTCTCTAAAGGCTTGAGCGTGGAAGGGTTCATCACAGAGACCGCCCAAAATCGTGCGCAACCCGTGCTCACTCGCTATGCCAAATTGATTCAGGAGATGAAAGCCTCCGCCACGCTCGTCACCGGCACCGAAGCTTTTCGACGGGCGAAAAATGGAAATGAAGTAAAAACATCTTTCGAAAAAATTTTGGGATCTCGCATTGAAATTATTTCCGGAGATCGCGAGGCCGAACTCTCCTTTTGGAGTGTTCAAAAGGAATTAAGTGCTCAAAATTTAGATCGCTTGAATTTGGTCTTTGATATTGGCGGGGCCAGCACTGAACTTTGCCTGGGAAATTCTGATGGCATTCAGCAGCGCATCTCTCTCAAGGTGGGCAGTGTGGTGCTCGCCGAAAAATTTAAGTTAAATGAAGTGTGTGATCCCGCGGCCGCAATCTCTTACGTGCAAGAGATGATCGATCGCGATGTACCCTGGAAGACCAATGTCTTCGGAAGTACGGGAATTGGTGTCGCCGGAACGATCACCACGCTGATTGCGATGGAACAGAGAATAGATCCTTACGTGAGAGCCAAGGTACATGGTCAAAGCATTTCCGTCGCAGAGGTGCGTGCTCGCTTGGAAAATCTTTGCTCTAAAACTCCTTCTCAGCGCGCTGAACATCCTGGTCTCCCCATCGACCGTGCGGATGTGATCACTGGTGGAGTGAGCATTGCGCTCGGGCTTATGCAAAAATTCGAATGGCCTAAGATCGCCTGCATGGATTCAGGCGTGCGCTTTGGCGCGCTGTATGAGCTACTCGGAGTCTAAAATCCTCTAAGATCCAAAGACGTGCCGGTTGGCATCCCCGAGGGAGTCGTTGTTGCAGGCGCGGTTGTGGGCTGAGGTTTAGAGTTGCTCAATCCATTCCGGATAGAACGCTCGGTATTCAGATATCCTAAATATCGCTTTTCAGTCTCGAGCTCTTCCTCTTTCTTTTTCAGTCGTGCTTTATTTTCCGTCAATTGCTGCAGATAAGAATTCTCCGGGTCGTTCCACTTAATTTGGTTAGACCTGATTTGATCCCGCTCCTTCCTGAGAGCCTGGATCTCCTTCGCCAGTTCAAAGGTTTTTAATCTTCTCGCTTTCATGTCTGCCTCAATCACTCCCATCGGACGCGGCCCGAATCCCATGAATAAAAACGACGACCCTATCGCATCTACGACACCTTCTATATTTTCTCCCTCTCTCTTAGATTCTTTTGCTGAGTCGACTTTGATGGTCACCGCCTCGAATTCCTCAGTGCCAGCGAGAAGCGATTCATCCGCGGGCTTTGGCTGCGCTATGGCGGTGGAGACAAAAAGACATAAAATGATCATAAAGGAAATAGATCGTGTGTTCATAGAATACCTCACTTGGGTTCGAGTTATGAAATCGAACACTTGCAAATGAGATGCCAAGTAATTTCACAATCATTTCAATCTGTGTGCATTCGCGTGCAACCTGTTTTCGCTTAGATCGGACCTACCCCGAAATAAAGAGTACCTATGGGATCGTATTTCCCAGATGGACAGGGGCTTTGAGTAACTTCGCATCGGCGATTGAGCACGAACCCATAACCGAATTTCAAAGGACCGACCGGGGTATTCACGCGCACCCCGGGTCCTGCGCCGTAGCGTAAATCCCACGGACGCCATGTGCGGTTGCTTCGAAAGGAGTTTCCGCCATCAAAAAATCCTAACAAATCGATTCCCCAAGCGATCGGAATGTAAGCCTCACTCATGAATGAAAAGAAGGAATCTCCACCATCTCTATCTCGAGGGCTAATCGATTTCTCTCCAAAACCACGAACCGAATTTTCCCCTCCGATGGCGAATCGCTTTTCGACAGGTATTTCTTTGCGACGCTGCGTCCCTTTCTCGATGTAGGTACGATCGCCATAAACTCCCGAAAAGCCCTCACTGATGGCAAAAGCAAAGCCGATGACCTTGCCTTTTCGAATGGTATACAGAGGAAAGAAAATTTCTTGCCGAGCCTGTTGTTGCCAGAAGCTTTCTTGGCCTCCCAAGTAAGGACTATAAAAATCAAAATCCAAAATTGTGCGTAACCCTTTGATGGGATTAAATTCATCATCACGAAAGTCCAGCGTGATTGTTTCTCCAATCGAAGTGAGACGTTTCAATTCCTTATCGCGATCGGTTGTATTGGTTCCAATCTTCACATTGAAGGGATCGGAAAACTCAATGTCATAGTGCGTAGTAAAGATGAATTTTCGACTCCATCGATAATCCACCGCCGCGCGAAAACTGTTACTGAGAAGGCCAAGTCGTCGCAAATCTTGCTTTGAGTGTGTGTAAGACAAGCGTCCGTCTACAGAAAAATCGAAAAGACTGGGCTCGAAGTATTCAAGAGTGATTCGTCGCTGTATAAAGGGCAGGCTCTGTCGATTGAGAACGGTGCCAATCGCGGGCGTCTCTCCATCGAATCGACGATTTGCCTTTAAAAACATGTTCAATCGTCGAGCGTCGCCACCAATGTTGGCGTAAGTCCCACGAAATACGGCTCGAAGCCCGTCCACTGTGCCATATCCCGGTCCTATATCGAACCTAAGCCGTGCCGCCTCGTTTACGTCCACTAAGACATAAACCAAACCCGCCTTAGGATCCTTCTCCAAAATCTGAATGTCGACATTTCGAACGATCCCTAAACGAAAGATTTGCGAAATCGAATCGCGAACCTTTTCTTGCTCAAAAATATCTCCTTCTCGCAGCAAAACCTCACGACGCAGCACTTTATATTTCGTTCGAACGGCGCCGCGCACTAAGACTTTCGCCACTTTGTAGCGAGGGCCCGCGTTGACAATGATCCGAATGGAAAGCCCAGAATCCAGCCGCTTGGAATCCCTGGTTACTTCAGCATCCAAATACCCAAGATTGATCAGCGCTCGAGCGAGTTCCTTTTGAAGATCATCAATTCGTGTTGAATCGAATTTTTTTCCAGAGCGAATGGCATCTCTAAGATCTTCAGCTTCCTGAATCTTACGAAACCCATCGGGCATTCCCTCGACGCCCGATTCCAAGATTGGAAAGATATCGCCCTCGTTCATATAGAGGACAGGACGAACGGTATATTTTGCGGCATCGATGACGAAGTCTATGCTGCGAACTTGAAAATCGATGAATCCTTCATTGATGAGAACTCGAGTAAGGTCTTCCTTGATCGCCTTTCGATAGGCCTCTTCGCGAAATGCCGCCCCTGCCCTCAGTTCAGAAATCGAATTGTAGTACGATAAAACTTTCTCACGATTCGAAACGCCAATGAGATCGGGTTCCGTCAAAGAGAATTGAACCCCTTTATTCGTGCGGATCGTAATGTGCTGAACTCCACCGTCTTCCAGTCTCTTCTCGGTCGTAACAACGACATTCAAATATCCCCTTTCCACAAATTCATGCTTGATCTCATCGACTAATTCTTCGAGAAACCACTTCGGAAAGGTCTCTTCCCGATCGATGAATCGCTTTAGATAATTTCTTTCAAAGAAGTCCCCTTCGAAATCGATGACCGTGGGTAAATTTTCCCGAATATTCCACGTAAGCCTCACCCCTTTGGTATTTGCGAGAAGTTCAATCGTAGGACTGAACACCTCAGCAAAGTAAAAATCGGAATTGAGATACTGCTTCAAAATATTTTTGGTATCTTCATCGAGCTTCAAGGGGCGAAAGGCTCTATTGGGCCGATTGGCCAAGACGCGCTCAAGCCGATCCACTGGGATTTTATTCGCTCCGGAAAAAACTACTTCAGAAACGTAATAGTGATCTCCCAAAAGAATTTGAATATTGAGTTGGTTCTCGACGGGCTCGATGGAGACCTGTCCGTCAAGAAATCCTCGCCCTTGAACCTCCTGTAAAATGCAGCGGCTCAGTTGGGAAAGACGCTCCTGGGTCATGTCCATCGATTCATGAATGCCGAAACAAATGCGACGCAGCTCCCCTCCAAAGCTGATTCGATCTCCTACAAAATTGATGTCTTCAAAATACAAGTGGGGAACGACAGAAACATTAAGGACATTGGAATCTTGATCCCAACGGACATCCAAACTCTTGAAACGATCGGTGGCATTGAGCAAGGATTTTGAAATATCGATCAACCGAGAATCAAATTTGTCGCCTCGTTTAAGCGGCAATATCGATTCGACCACTTCTCTCTGATTTGGTGGATCTACCCGAATGTCCGCAATCGTCTGCGCTTTCAGCTCCAGCGAGCTAAAAATTATGAATAGAAATGTAAGCAGTCCCTTCAACATAATTAAAGTGCCGAACTGCGCTCCTTTACTCAAACTCAAATCTAAACCGAATATCGCCCCCAAAATCGCCATTCGACTCTGTTTCGACATCTCTCCAAGATCCCACCAAGTGAATGACTCGGTTTAACGCAAAATCCAGCTCCACTCGATGCCCTCCGGAAGCCGTCAGGAAATTGGAATAATTTAAAAGCAATCGATTGCGAATCAGATCCGCACCCACCGTCAACTGAAGTTCTGTCTGGCCGGTCTGCTCGTAAAATGCGGGAAGCAATGAAAGACGCTGAATGCCGAGATCCGTCGAGAGCCGTCCCTCCAACTTATCCTGCAATTGACCTGTCACGAATGAAATTCCAGTATAGGCAGCTGAAAGACGAGGATCCGTACTCGTCCTCTGCTCCTCATCGAGCGAGGTTCGAGGAGTCATGCCGTAAGTAATGAGCGCCAAGATCTCTTTTTCTGTCAAAGGGGGGTCGGACGAATATCGAATTCGCTGGCTTCCCGGTCCGCCTACTAAATTGATATCCACTCGATAAATATCGACTTCGGTTTCCGCTCGAATATCGTAAGAAGGAATATTTGATTTTTGGTCGGTAAATTGAATCGATCCCGATCGCACGACAAATTGCCGATTATTGTAGCGGAACTGTCCTCGAACAATGTTTATGGCACCACGAAGCTGGGGTTCTCTGAGAGTTCCCCCAAGAGTAAGATTCATCGTCGCCGCGCCCTCCGCAAGATTATTCCGAATATCAAATGGTGAGGACGTAACCATCTGCACATTTAATTTCCACAATTTCCATGCCGGTTCCTGCTGCTCTAGCGGTTGAAATTCACGTTTCTCCGGTTCTAACATCTTTAAGAGATCAGCTTTTGCATCCACTCGCCGTCGAAAAATTCCATCCGTGATATCGAGTCGACCCCCAATCTCGCCATTGTTAGGCGATTCCACTCTCAAGGTGATCGGTCCCGAGGTACGAAAAGATAAACCCGTTTCGGGTTGGATCAGCGTATTCTCTAAGCGCAAATTAAGTAGAGCAGAGCTCACTTCGAAGTTTTCCAATCGAAGCGTCCCTGCGCCACTGACCGAGCCTTCCTTAAGCGACCCCTTCAATTTCTCTAATGAGAATTGGGATTGCTTGGCCGTAAGGACTGCCTCGACATCTCGAATGACCACCGGCGAGTTTTGAAAGGCCACTACTCCATTTTCGACTTCCAAACGTCCTGAAAATCCCGAAGGAACCAATTCTCCATGGATTGAAAAATTTCCTTCCGAACGCGCGATCGATGGAACCATGGTGACAACGGACCGAAGATCGGAATCCCCCTCAAAAGTGAGTTTGAAGTCTGATGGATTCCCATAGTAGCCACCCACTTTTAAGAGATTTCTCTCAGAATGCACCCGTATGGTGTCGCTGACCCAACGCTCATTTCCACTAGAAGATCGAACGAGTTTCACTTCAAAGGGATCTAAAGTTTGAAGAGCGAGATCGCCTCTTTGGATGGTCGCTCTGCGAATCTTAATTTCTCCCTCCCGCGAAAAATCTTCCGTAAAAAGAGCGATCAATAAATTTTTCTCCTTAGAGCGGCTGCGTTCCTGCTTCCAAGTAAAATTTGCTTCGCCGTCGACAGGGAGTTGTAAACGACGAAGGCTTGGAACCTCGCTGAGTGTGAAAACGTCAAAAAAATTCAAACTGGCCTTTAGTTTTGCCTCGCGCTGGCGAGCATTTTGAGAAGCACTACCCGTCACTCGAATCCGGGTACCAAAAAGGGAGCCGTTAAAATCGAGACTATCCTTCACCCAATTCAAATGAATGGCGGAATCCAACTGAGCCGTTCCGGCTAAGGAGCTTTTATAAATGTTCATGTCGGCTTTCATCGAAGGAACGGCTCGCTGATAATCCAATCGAAAGTCCGTTAACCCTTGAAAATTGAAGTCCCGTCTCATGAGGTAAAGCCAATCGCTCAGTCTTACGCCCTGGCCCTCCGCCCACAAATCCGCGATCCCATTTGAATCCATCGTAAGCTCCGCCCGAATAGGCTTTGATTCCGGCGACACTCGAACCTCAATCGCATCCAAATAAGTTTCATTTTCAGCCATGGCCCAATGCGCGCGAGCTTGGCGGCCTTTCGTTCGGTCTCCTTGAAGTGCCCAATCATTTAACTCGACCCGACCCGATCCCAAAGGTTGATCAAGTCGACCTTTGAAAAATCCTTCCGATGTAACGAGTCCCGATACGGGCAAATCTTGAATGTGGAAAAGATTCCCTAAGAACGAGAGAGGGGCGGCGCGCGTGGTCACTTTCAGATTTGAAAACTCATCCTCTTGCCCGGGCTTTGTAAAATAAAGTCCGCCGTTCAAGCTCATCTGATCGCTCAGAAAAGGCTCCGCCGTTAGATGTCGATTCTTCAACATCAAAAGGCCTCGAAAATTTGTCAGTTTATATCCGGCCATCTGGAAATATGAAAATTGATTATCAACCTTCATCACCAAACTTGATTTCGGTCCGGAATAAGAACCCTTCATCACTCCATCAAAATTAATGGGATGGCGGTAAAGTTCTCCCAGATCTTTTCCGTGGAAGGTGGTATCCCACCTCAAATCAAAATTTTTCTCGTCCCACTTTGCGCCGCCCTTCCATTTGCTTCCACCCGTTTCCAATTCGGCGGAAAATTCTCCCGAGCTCAATGTGAGGGTGCCTGAGCCTTTCGTAACGACCTCTGGCATAAAGAGAATTTCTCGCTCTGTTTGGAAAGTGCGAATTCGGTAATTATCCATTTTAAGATTCCACCGAAACTGGCCTTGAAATTGATCCGCCATCTTTCCTTCGAGTTCTACGGTGCCATTCACATCTCCCTGCCATTTGCCCAAATGCTCCCCAACCAAGCTCAAATAACCTCCAAGGGGTGCATGTGCGACTTCCAATTTCAAAGTAGAGGATCGATCAGGAACTAGAAAAATCTGGCCAGAGCCTCGAACCTTTTCACTGCCAGATTGCAAATCCAAATTGGAAACGACAATTTCGGGATACTTCAGTTCAAATTTAGCCTGGGCATTCGTCCAATCCTTCCCTTGCAACGTAACGTCGGTGGCGGAAATGGCTCCCGATCCCACCAAAGATTTCCAAGGACCTGCCACCCTAAATGAAGCCGCCAAATTTCCCTTGGATTTTTTCACCCGAGGAAAAAGATGATTAATATCGGCAGAGACCGTTCCGTAAAGATCCAGAAATGGATCAGCCCACTTTCGAATTTCTCCAGAAATCTCTAAGTATTCCGTCGCCGATTCAAAGCGCACACTTCCAAAACGAGTTCGCCTATTCGAGTGCGATCCATTTTGAAGCTTTACGTCTCCTGAAAAAGGCCCCCAAGTTCCCGACTTCAGATCGGTGAGATGAATGAGTCCCTCAAACTCTGTTTCACGCGCGCTCAAAGACAATTGCACGTCTTCGATATTCAAAATTCCGTGCACATCTTGAATGGCTCCAACACCTTTGGTGAGATCGACTTCCAGCTCGACATTCTGAAGCCGAATGTCTCCAATCGATGTTTGAAAGGCTGAAGGAATGATCACACTCTTTGGCCGGGCCGTGTCGAGCCAGATGCGAATGTCATTGATATTCTTGAGATGATAACGAAAGCCCTCGATTTCAATTGAACTCAAATAAAGTTCTTTAAAAAACAAAAGAGGGATGGAAAAGAAAACGGAGATCCCCACAGATACGCGCTTAATTTTTGCGAGTTCCGTAGAATTTTTATGACGCGCCTCTACTCCCAAAAGTTCAATCGTCGGCTCAAGCTTAAAAACTGAAACTTTGGCCGTTTCATATTGCACCGAAACTCCAAAACGACTTTGAGCAGCCTGCAGAATTCGATCCCGAAGCCCATTTTGAAAAGTCTCCGTTCGAACAAAAATCGAGATTGCAATCAGTGTCCCACCGAGGATTAAAAGAAAGGTGCCAAGCGAAATGCCCGTCACGATGGAGATAATTCGCAAAACTCGCTTCCGAATGTTCTTTCGGAGCTCCCGAAGCTCGTTTAGCGGTTCTTGATCCATTGGCGGCACACCTCAGAATATCAGACCAAAATGGCTCAAGCACCTTATTAACAGCGATGTAAGGCAGACTAACGCAAGAAGTCATTCGACAGTCTATTCGACTGTGTAGATGAACGATCTTACTATGGACCGATGAATCCGAAGGTCGCCGTGATTATTCCGGCCTACAACGAAGAAGATGTTATTCGCGACTGCTTGGAAGGTTTGAAGGAGCAAACCTACTCTAACTTTAAGGCACATATCATTGACGATCAGTCCTCGGATTCTACGGCCTCCATTATTCGCGAATATGCTGAAAAATTTCCCGATCGCTTTGAGCTAAAACAATATGGAAAAGTGGGGCCAGGTCGCGCCCGCAACATCGTCGCCAAAGAGGTTTCCGCAGAGATTCTCGCCTTTACAGATGCTGACGCCAAGCCTTCACCTCGTTGGCTTGAAGAATTGCTGCGAGGGTTTGAACGATCTGACGTTGGATCAGTGGGTGGACCTCAATTTGCGATGCCCAACTCGAACTCATTCCAACGTAGACTCGAGTCGATCTTTTCGAAATTCCGATTCTTTATCGATTTTCACAAAGGCACTTTCTCCAAAGAAATTTTCGAAACCGCTCACAATCCACTTTGTAATGTGAGTTATCGTCGCAAGCTCTTTGAAGAGCTCAAAGGTTTTCGAGAGGATCTTTTCCCAGGCGAAGATGTCGAAATTGATCTTCGCGTGAAATCGAAGGGCTACAAAATTCTCTACAATCCCGAAGCGATTGTTCATCACCATCGTCCGGAAAATATTCAACGATTCCGAAAAGTGATGTTTGCTTACGGTCGCGCACAAGGAGAACTTGTTCGACTCCACGGCTTCAAAAGAATGATTCAATGGTTTGGCTTATTCGCCCTCATTCTGCCAATTGGCGCGCTTATCGCTCTTGGAGTTCTGCAATTCTTCCTTCCAACCATTGTGCTATTGGGCGCACTCACAATCGCTTGGAGCTATCGTCCGACCACGGAAACCTATTGGAGTATTTTTTGGAATGGTCTGGATTGGTTTAAAGGATTTGCGACGGGGCTAAGAAAAAATCTAAGCCGCTGACTTTGACCGGACGTCCGTGGAGGCTGCAAATGCTTCATGCGAGGGAACGCGCTTTGCCGGTTGAAACACGTAACAATAATGCAACAACCCTGCCATTGCGAAGAGTGGAAGAGCAAGAGCAGTTAAAATCCAGATTCCATTAGTCGTCGGGCGCAACTGCAACGCAATGGCAGAAATTGCACAAATCCCAAAAAATATCGTAAGAACGCCCACCACGCCCGTATGAAGAAGACCGCTTTCAAGCAGTTTGTGATGGAGATGCTCTCGATCAGGCCGAAAGATATTTCGAACCGCAGATTGATGATACCACATGAACTGAAATTTATTGACTCGACGAAGAACGCGGAATGTCGGCGCCTGTCGAGCGTAACGTCTGACAATCGAAGCTGTGGTGTCCAAAAGCCAAACCCCGCAGAGCAAAACAGAAATGATCGGATTCCATTCCATTCCAATCTCGGCAGTAGGCGCAGCCCGCATCGCAAAGAAGACACTGGCGTAGGCCACCAAGAATCCAAGCAGCAGACTTCCTGAGTCCCCCAAGAAAATCTTAGCGGGACTCCAATTGAATTTTAAAAAAGCAGTACAAGCTCCAGCGAAGGCCAATCCAACAAAGACCCACGGGTATTGCCCGCCTGCGAATGCCAAAATGGATATCACCAAACCAAATACAAGAAGTAGCGTTGAAGTGAGGCCATCAATTCCATCAAGCAAGTTCACCGAGTTCGGAACAATCGTAAGCCAAGAGAATAAAAGAAAGGCTCCCATCGCAGGGGACAATTCCGCACCCAACATCGAAGTGGGAATCGGAAGAAACTGAATACTCACAAGGCTGATGATGGATTGAGCGATTAGCTTCTGCCCCGCTGACAATCCTTTCAGATCATCAATGCATCCGAGGGCGAACATACCCGTTCCCCCTATCAAAAATCCAAAGAGAGAAAGTGCGTTCGAACTAAACTGAGTTCCCGCTAAGCCATTTAGTTTATCTGAGTGAAGAGCGGTGAGAATCGCCACCGATGTGCCGAGCCAAATTGCAGGAAAAAGTCCGAGACCACCAAGGCGAGGTGTGGGCTCCAAATGGATCTTTCGACGGTCCGGAAGATCCAAGACGTTCCACGCGCGAGCTCGCACTATCACGCGAGGGACTATGAGCAAGGTCGACGCAACCGCTACAGCGAAAACCCCGAACCCCAGTAAACATACAAAGCCAAGACTCAACATTTCTATTTCCAGCTAAAATCGCCTTAAATCCGAATATAAAGGAATTCCCAGAAATGAGCCAAGCGGAAGAATGAGGAATATGAGGGCCATTCGTGTTCACTTTGGGTAAACAATATCCGGAATCAAACTGAGAATTTGAAACTCCAAAGAACCGGAGAGCTAAATTGGGGTTTTTCGTCGCCTGACCAAGGAAATTGGGCTTAAGTGGTCCCGATTTTGGCATCCGCTATGAAGATTCTTTATCTCTACAATGGAGAAGACGATAAGACCCTCGCCGCTTCGTCGGATACTACTTATTCGTATTCTCTGAATGCAGGTCGGCTTCTATCCAAGGATCTCCTATCTCTAAACGACGCCGACGAACTCAATCGCCTGGCCCTTCAATTGAGAGACGATTACAGCTCGTTCATTTTTTCACTGAACGAGCGTTTTCTGCGCCGCTCTCTGACGACAGAAAACTCTCTTTCGCTTTTCTTTCTGAGTGATTTGTCCAACAAACGAACCGAGCACTTCATGACGTTCGATGTCGTCTGCCACATTCTTCTGCTGTTG
>DDSI01000260.1 GCA_002343335.1 Bacteriovoracaceae bacterium UBA2394 | reverse complement strand
ATCATGGGCTCGGATCAAAAGACACCGTTCCAAGAATTCCTCACGGCCTATCCTGAAGGGGGAGTGATTATTTGGGATGAGCTTAGCAACATGGGACAATCCGCCTCGCCCGCACAACGCGAAGCTCTCTTTATGAAGCTTTACGATATTTTCTATGAGGGTCGCTATGTGAGTCCGCTCGGCAAGGAATATGATTTGTCGAAGTTCATCTTTATGCCCACAGGCAATGATGGCTCCGAAGCGTTCGAGAGTGTCGACAATGACGACATGAGAAAAGTCGCGATGAAGCAATTCAAAGATCGCGAAAAAATGAAGTCGCTTCTCCGAGCGCGTCATGTGCCCGAAGCCTTCTTAAATCGTGTGGATACGATTATGATGACGAATCCGCTCGCAAAATCTGTTCGTCGAGAGATCCTTGCAAAATTCATTCGACAGCTGAAGCGCGAGTATGAATCGGAATACGCGGTGGAGCTTGAGGTAGACGAAAGTTTTTATCAATATGCAACGAAATGGTTTTTTCCTTCTAAGGATGGCGCGCGGGGTGCGGAGCGATTTGTTCTTCGTGAAGTGAATTCACTCATTGCGGACGTGATTTTGATGGTGGATGACGGCCGGCTCGTCAACAAGGGCAAAAAGACGAAGCTCACGCTCTCACTCGAGAAAAAATTTGATGTTCCGAAGCCTTGGGCGGTTGATTCGAGTGAGAAGATCAATCCGGAATTTGTTTTAGTGTTAAAGCCCGGAGCTGCTTCTCCGATGGAGCGAAAGATTGAATTGGATGGGAGCGATTGGTTCACGCCGCTCACGCGTGCTCAATCGGTGGCAATTCACGAAGCGGGTCACGCGCTCGTGAATGAATATGTGAACGAACCCCGTGGATCGTTGGAATTTTTGACGATCGAGAAAGGAAGAGCTTATGGAGGCTACGCGCGTTACGAATCCGATGAATGGAAAGGTGGAGTCGCCTCCCTCAAAGATGTTGTCCGGTCCGTTGCGGTTATGTTGGCGGGTCGTGTGGCGCAAGAAATCCACGGCTTCGAGGATGTCATCGGTTGGTCGGGATCCGAAAACTCCGACAAGGCGCAGGCAGAGCGATACGCGTGGAAGGCGGTCCTTTACTATGGCCTCGTGGACGGTCTTCAATACCACGTTCCTGACCTCGCGAAGAAAAGCGAAGAAACGAATTCGTACAGTCATCTAACACCTGCGGATAAAGAAAAAATCGACGCTGCCGCTCGAAAACTTCTCGATCTCGGCGCGAAGTTAGCCGTGGTCATCATGTCGAATCCAGAAGTGAAGGCACAGTCGGAAGAACTCGCGAAAATTTTAGTGGATGAAGGAAGTCTGACGGGCGAGCGCTTTAAGCAAGTCTTCCGTCGTCAGAACATAAACTTAGATGCGATTATTCAAAACGATATTGCACAAATGACGGGTAGCTTGTGCAAGCAACATATTGAATTCATGGGAGTGGGAGTTGAGGGGACAAAATAGATTTTCCCGATTCGTCCAGCACGTCGGGTTTTTTGCAGTCTTTGTTGTTGGAATTTTTGCCCCGGCATCTTGGGCAGATGCGCCAGTCGCATCGAAGGCAGCGTACCTTCATGCACTTGCCACACACCGAAAGATAACTCCTCAATTTGCCTTCATTCGCCAAGTGGCTGAAGAAATGGGACTGCGCGTTTGGTTACTCGGCGGTGCTGCCGCGTCGTATGCCAATTATGTGAAAGAAAAATTGGCAAAAGATCCCGATGCTGAACCTACGCCTGTGCATTTGCACGACATCTATACCTTCCTTCAAGACATTGATCTCGTCGTGGACGGGAATGCTCAACAGTCATGGGCCTTTAGAACGCGGATCATTACCGAGTATCCCTACTGGGCAAAGGAGAAGGAAATTTGGGAAGTGATGACGCTTAAGACGCATAAGCAGGGCGATAACGAGCGGGGTCTTATCGATAATTTTGATTTTCTAAATCAAAATACAGATACGCTTTCCTACGGTCTCATAGAGCTTACCGGGGACGACGAATCTCAAATTGTAAAATCTGCGAGGGAGTTTGATCGGTCCTCTCTCAATAATTCATTCTTTGAGGATGTGTACTTAGGCCGAAATCGATACCTGGCGGCGGACAATCACGCTCAAACTAAATTCGCTCGAGAAGGCAAGAATCCATCGTTGATTTCAGTGATGCGCTATCTCACGAAAGTGACTCGTTATGGCTATAAGATTCCAGAGGAATCCTGGGTTGCTCTTCAAAAAGTGACGCGATCGTATTTGGCAAATCCTCCCGAGCTCATCACTTATGCTCGGGGCCGCTTGAACACGGTGGTGAGTCAGCTCATTTTGGAATCTGCAGATACGGAACGTACTCTTCATCTGCTCTTGCAGCTTCGCCTCGTGCCCTACCTGTTAGAAATCGGGGGCGACCCAAAGACAACGAACACTTTGGCTTGGTTGGTGATGGAACTTTTGCTTGGAAAATTTCCGAAATCCTTTCACCGGGACCAATATGCAAAAGAGTCTTTAGAAAAAGTTGGAAATATTCCCAATGGCAGCATTCTCGAAGGAACTAACCTTTATAATGGAAAGCGTGGGGCTCTCCTTCTTCGAAAAACCGATCCTCGAATGCAGCCCTACCTCGCGCAAGCGCGAGAGGTGGGCAAAGACAAATCATTGAGCTTGCGGGAAAAATTACTTCGAATTTCTCAGATCTCTCAGGCCGCGAAANNGGGACGTCGCCGCTGTGACGCACGTCTTACTGAACGAAATTGGAATCGATAACTATATTGCCGCCACTCGCAGCCATTCTTTCAACCTGGTGAATGTAGAGGGAAGACTCGTTAAGGTAGATGGGTATTTCGCTAAACTCGAGGACACTTACACCATCGATTATTTTGCGAGCGTTTATCAACCTGAGGAGGCACTGGAGGATTGGAAATTGCAGGCGGAGACCGTGGGAACCATCTTAAAAATGGGGCCTAAAGTGACAACCGCGTTTTTAAGCGCAGGAATGTCGGATGCCTTAAAAGAGTTGAACCAACGCATTTCGGATCAAGACCGAATGAAGCTCAATCGAACCATGGCTCAAGAGTCCCAAAAACCCGCCATGACGAATCTCGTTGCGGAGCTGAAAAAGGTTATGCAGGAACCCGAGTACCAATTGGCCATTCGACCGATAACCCATACTCAGATTGTACCTGCCCAAGCTTGCGGCCCAGCGGTAGCAAGGATGGGACAATCCATTTTTGGTCCTTAAGAACGTGCACAAGATTTTTTTTATTTTTCTCATTTCCGTCATCTGTCTTCCAACATCCCGCTCGTTCGCCGAAGAGACGTGCAAGGATTCTCTCTACGAGCTCAACCACTGGGATTTCGTGGCGGATTTGGAAGAGAGCTTGCAGATGTACTACGACATTGGAGAATTCGTACGGACCGCTTCGCCTCGGCAGTCCCTCGTTCCTGCACGCTTCATTGCGTATAAGTGGCACGGGGAGCTGCATTTTATTTTTTGGAGTGGTTGGTCAAGTCGCTCCCACATGAGGGCTCATGAGACCTTGACGAAACTCGCGGTGGGGAATCTGGAATTTGTATTTGCCGGGGTCGTAGAGTTCGAAAGGTCTGCTACACCTGAGGTCTTCAAAAACATTTTTGTGACGGATCGCAACCCTTCATTTGTGGAGATTTCGCGAAGTGATGCCTCCTATCTTCCAGAGCTGATTCGGCGGATACGTAGGGGAGGGACTGAGTTTACGGAGAGCGCTCAGGTCACGCTCAATTGGACGGGTATCAACGATCATAAAACGACTTTCCAACCGCTCAGCTCCTTTTGAAATGCCTTTAAACCAGGCGCTGCGCCGCCCCCTACGCAGGGCCGGCGTCATCTCTATATAATGGAGATGAGGGGATGATGTTAACTCTAGCGTTCATGGCCGCGACGCTTTTGCCGGCAAAGACCTTGGAACAGCGCGAATGCGCTCCCAAAGTCTTTTGCATCTCGAGAAAGCGCGTAAAGCACAAAGTCGAATTCTATGTGGAGTTCGAAAGTCCCGTCGAAGTGACGATCACCGTGGATTTCTCTCGATTTCGTAACATGCGCGCGAGTGTAAACCTTCCTTACACCGCAACGGTGCGCCGCAAAGGAAAGCACAAACTGTTTGAAATCTGGCAAGCCCGGCCGCGAGGCGAGCCGGATTACAACTACAATTTCTCATGGCGATGGGGCGACGCCCGAGCGAAGCATGACGACAAATATGTCTACAGCTTACCGTTTAAGCCCGGCCAAAAATTTATCGTTTCTCAGGCTGCCAACGGGACATATTCCCATTACGGCGATGCGAAGCATTCCATCGATTTCGCATTGCCCGAGCGCACGACCGTCGTGGCCGCACGCGAAGGTCAGCTCATTGCCATGCGACAGGATGGTCGAGAAGGTGGGATGAGTGAGGAGATGGCAGGGAAAGAAAACTACATTCGTATTCGTCACTCGGATGGAACCATTGCGGGGTACTATCACCTCGATCATTTAGGAGCGATGCTCACGCACGGAAGTTACGTAGCCGTTGGCCAAGTGATTGGCTATTCGGGCAGTACGGGAAGATCCTCTGCACCTCATTTGCATTTCGAAGTGCATCGCCCTTTGGACGGGAATCGCCGGATGACCATACCTGTAAAATTTCGTGCTCTAGAAGGTGAGCCACTCTCCCTGAAAGCTCATCGCTTTTACACGTCGATTGCGATTGATGAATCTCCTCAGCGCCCTCAGGCGCGTCCCGGTCAAATCGGCCGTTTAAAGAATTTGGATGTCCCGATGGAAGCGAGTCGTCCTGCCATCACGCGAAAAAAGGAAAAGGCACCTTCCAAAGAAGAGCGAGTGGCACCGCAGTCCAAAGACTGGAAGGCGAGCGAACCCTCTGCGTTCGACCAAGATGGGTCCTTTCGAGAGTTTCAGCTGTATGAATAACCTTAAATTTATTGAACGACCTTCGGAATTAGGAGCGCGTGTCCCGCTTGGACTAAGCCTCCGTTTTGAGTGGGTCCAAGGAGTAGGGCGCCATCGGGTCTCTTAAACGTGCCGGGCTCGAATGCCTGATAGAGATAAGCTTGAAAAATTTTGCGTCGTTTATCTTCATTATCGGGATACTTAGTCTCTAAGCTTCTCAAGTAATCCAGCTGAAGTTGCACTTCATCGGTATCGAAAAATCCAAAGGCCAGATTTTCGGGATTCAATAGCGATCGCTCATAATCTACTGCATTGTCACCCGCTACGAATTCCAAATAGGATTTGAGCATTGTCCCCAGGCGAGTGATGGCCTCTTGGCCGTACTGCGAGCGAATCTTAGCAATTTCTCGCTCTCTCTGTTCTCGCTTTCTTTGCAATTTTTGTCGCTCAGTTTCAAGGCGATCCTCTTGGCGCTTTTTCTTTGCTTCGTTTCGCTCGTTCTCTAACTCCCGCTCCTTCAAATCGACTTGCCTGAAGTAGGCATACTCGTCCTGACTCATCAGGTCGCCCGAAGCTCTCAGCGCATCGGCCATTTCAGCGAGGTCCGGGAATCGGTCCAAAATCTGACGTTGGGCAGCTTCAAATTGTTTTGCAGAAGCATTCATGTTCTCAGAGCTTTTCATCTCCAAGACAAATCGAAGGCGGCGCTCATATTCCTCAAGAGGCAACTTGAGTGTATCGAGATCTCTCGCCACGTGATGGATTAAGAAGGCCGAATTTCTAAATAATTTTGCCATCTGTATAGAGTCGCGAATATGACCAAGGCCCGTCTCTTGTAAATTCTTCCAGAGGTTTCGAAGAAGTTTATTGGTTTGCCTGTCGCCCATTTGTTTTTCCCATTTTGAAACTTGGGCATTGAGCATTTGTCCGGTTTCGGTTTCGCGATAAGCGACGTGATTCAAGTAGCCTAAAAATTCAACAAAATCGTAATTCTCTTGAGCCTCAATTGGGTCAAAGGGGGCGGGGCCTTGCTTCTGCACGACACAGGCACGGGCTATCGATTTAATCCATTCAAGGGGATTGGCGTGCGCGTTCAGCGGTAAGCCGACTATCAGTCCTCCAACGACAATTCGCCTTAACAATTTCAATGGGTTTAGCCAGCTCACGCGTTCTTATTCAAAGCAAGTTCCATGCCCAAATTCAACCGGCCTGGGGGCCAAAATGCAGGTCTAGCTGTGGGGGTTTAAAGAGAACGTCGATATTCTCCTTTTCCCAGAGGTGGGCTCGTGCGTAATCCGGGTGCATCTTTTCATAGCGTCTAAATTTTTCAGTATGCATGGGATGTCGCTCTTCAGGAAATGCCGCATGAAGCATCTCATGAAATAAAATATGTTCCACAAAAAAGAGGGGAACTCGCGGTTGGTCCAGACGCTTTGAGAGCGTGATGGTTTTCGTTGAATGGTGATACGTGCCCAGTAAAATTCTGCGTTTCGCTTTCCGAACAGCGCGCAGAGACCAGCGCACAGTGACTTGCAGACTGTGATCAAAATAAAGCCGATTCAAGCGCTGGAAAAGAGAGTCCAGGTCATAGGTGCGCCCTATGCCAAGCGGGGAGATCATACGGGCCTCGCCGGGTCGTCCATGCTCTCTAGCGACTGCAGGGGATTTCGCTTCATTGCAAAGAGGGGAAGAGAAGCGCTTGCAAGCGGACGCTTTCTTTCAAATTCTTCCAACTTTTCCTGCGCTCGCTTCAAAATAGTTCGATTCACTTGTGCAAGTCTTGCGACTTGAATTCCGTAGCTGCGAGAAGCCGGACCCTTCATGAGTTTGCGAGTGAAAACCAGGTGACCGCCCTGCTCCTGCACACCCAAGTGATAACTTTCGATACGTGGAAGCGATTTCTCTAATTCCGCCAGTTCTAAATAGTGCGTCGCAATCAAGCTGATCGGGCGCATGCGTTGTACGTCTTCTGTGATCGCCCATGCCAAACTCATTCCGTCATAGGTTGACGTCCCTCTACCGATTTCATCGAAGATAAGAAAACTTTTCGGCGTCGCGCCCTCCAGCATCGTGGCGACCTCGCGCATCTCTACAAAAAATGTGGATTGTCCTTCCGTCAAATGATCTTGTGCGCCCATGCGGCAGGCGATGCGATCAAAGAGCGAGAGCGTGGCCTGACGAGCCGGTACATCGCTTCCAATCTGATGCAGAAGGGCGGTGGTTGCAGCTAAGCGAAGGAGCGTAGATTTTCCCGCCATGTTAGGTCCGGTCAAAAGCAAAATCTGATTTCGATCCGCGCGCATGTCCAAGCTCAGTGGCACAAAGGAGCCTTGTACGAGGGGATGCACCGCCTCGCGAATGTGCAGCGAGGGCGCGTGTGAATCTGGAAGAGTAATCGGTGTCGTCCAACCCAGTTGATGGGAAACTTCGGCGAGGGATTGCGCTGCATCCAGCTGCGAGAGACATTCAGCCCAATTGAGTAGATCGCTGCGGTTCGCTTCCGCGGTATCATAAAGCTTTCTAAGTTCGGAAGACTCAGCTTCTTTCAAGCGCGCATCCACGCTAAGGATTTTTTCCTCCAAGCGCTCGAGCTCTTCAGTTTTAAAACGCTCGGCATTGGCAAGTGTTTGAATGCGACGGAAGGTGCTGGGAACTCTTTCCTTGTGCGTGGCTGTGACTTCCATCACGTAGCCAAAAACTTGATGAAATTTTATTTTTAGGCTTCCGATTCCTGTCTCTTCCCGCAGGCGATTTTCTAATTCAGAAAGTGTGCTGTGAGAATTTTGTTTGAGAGTGCGAAGTTCATCGAGTTCTTTATTCACGCCGGGTCGAATCCAGCCCCATTCCGCATCGACACTTTCTTGAAGGGTGGACCGAAGGCTTTGCATAAGTGGCGTGAGCATTTGCATAAAGCGAATAAACCTCGCATTGAGCGCAGGCCCTTCGTGCAGTTTCAACTCGGAAGCTGCGCGATCGCCGGCCTGCAGCGTTTGCAAAAGTTGCATCAAAAGGGGAGGTGACGACCGTCGTCGAAACCAGCGATGCAGATCGATCATCTGCGCAAAATTGGAACGGAGATTTCTTCGAAGCGTAGAATGGGTTTTAAAATGCGAGACTAGTTGTTGCCTCATTTGCAGCTCATCTAGATTTTGCAGTGGCGTAGAGAGCCACGTCTTCAACCATCGTCGGCCCATACTCGTCGCCGTGCGATCGAGGAGATCAAAGAGCGACTTTCCGTCTGGTTCAAACAAATGCAAGTTTCGGCGCGTGGCCGCGGGCATCCAAACGGCGTGTGGCGTCTGATGAGGTAGTGCAAAGGTGAGTCGCTCCCTCGGATGTGCGCTCTTGAGCGCGTTCAACAAACTTCCAAGCGCTTGCTTCTGAGCTTTCAGTCGCGCGGGACTGTCCTCGTCCGATAGAATCGAAAACGCCTGATGAATGAGAGGTCGCGCTTCGCTTTCTGAAACCAGAAATTCAATGCTTTGCCTTTTCACCGCGACGGGAAGTTTTTCTCCCACATAAAAAGCGGCGGGAAATCGTAAATCCTCGATGGGCAATCGAGCCACCAAATCGGCAAGTTCTTCGAGACCGAGCCCTTGCTCCAAAATCAAATGCCCTGTGCTCACGTCGGCGGCCGCTACCACCCATTCGCCCTCCGCTCGACCCGCACAAAAGCCCACATAATGCGGACGATCTTCTTGAGCCATCAGGCGCATACCCGGCGAAAACCATTGCACGATCTCTCGTCGAACGAGCGTCTTAGTTGCAGCGGGATCCTCGGTCTGCTCGGCGAGCGCAACCATAAAGCCTTTATCGAGCAATTTGTTTAAATAATTTTCGAGATGAGCCACAGGTACGCCGCAGAGCGCCACCGCGTCAGCCGAGGATTTGTTTCTAGAAGTAAGTTGCACGCCCATCACAGGGGCCGCTTGAATGGCATCCTCCTCAAAAAGTTCGTAAAAGTCGCCGAGGCGGAAAAAAAGAAGTGCGCCACGAGCTGAGGCCTTTAGCTCACGCCATTGCTTCATCATTGGAGTGGCATTTTGAGGGGTAGAAGGAGCCGAAACTTCCCCTCCTTGATCCGCCGTCCCCGTAGCTTTTGGCGCGCCCATGGGCCTAGAAATTAGGCGCTCCAAAAGAGCAAGGGAAGCGTTGATTTTCGATACCCCGTAGGATCTATTAGTCAGCAAGTGGCTGCTTACGGCGAGCGAATTTACGAAGGCAAAGCTAAAATTCTCTACAAGACGAGCCGGGGCACGCTCGTGCATTTTTTCAAAGACTTTGCCACCGCTTTCAACGCTCAAAAGAAGCAAGAGTTTGAGGGAAAGGGCGCAGCCAATCTTAAAATTTCCAGCATGATTTTTGAGTATCTGAAGCGTACGGGAATCCGCGTGCATTTTTTAAAACTGATCGATGAACGCAGCTTTGAATCCGAAGCGCTGACGATGCTGCCGGTCGAGGTGGTCGTCCGAAATATTTTAGCGGGATCCTTGGCGAAACGATTGCAGGAAAAGGAGGGCTTGCCGCTCCATCCTCCGCTCGTGGAATTCTATTACAAGTCCGATGAAAAAGGAGATCCGCTTGTCTCCGACGATATTTTGATCGCGCTCTACAAACAATCGCCCGCGGATTTGAAAACTTTGAAAGAGATGGCGCTGAAAACGAATGAGGCGCTAAAAAAGCTTTTTGATCGCGCTGGTCTAATTTTGGCGGATTTCAAATTGGAATTTGGAAAAACCGCGAGCGGCGAAATCATTTTGGCGGATGAAGTTTCTCCGGATACCTGCCGGCTCTGGGATAAGGTCTCAGGAGAGAAGCTCGATAAAGATCGCTTTCGGTTTGATTTAGGGGATTTGATGACGGGATATCGTCAGGTATGTGCGCGCGTGGAAGCCGCACTCAAAGAGGTGGCCTAGCGTGAAGACGTTTCAATTGAAAGTTCGAGTGAGATACAAAGACGGGATCTTGGATCCGCAGGCGGAAGCCATTTTTACGGCGCTGCAAAAATTAGAATTTAGAACCGTCGAGCGAGTCGAGTGCGATAAGCTTTTTATGATTAGTTTGAAGGCTGAAGACGAAGCCCATGCAATTTCGCTCGGACGCGATATGGCGCAAAAACTTCTCTCGAGCGTGGTGATGGAAAATTTTGAAGTAGAGGTCCTGAAGCCATGACCGGGAACCGGTCGTGGGCGGTGGTGCAATTTCCAGGCTCTAACTGCGACCACGATTTACTTAAAGTTTTCAAATCTCTGCCCGGCATCGCGGCTCAGTATCATTGGCATGAAGATCCGATCGAAGTGGGACAATACGAAGTTATTGGCATTCCTGGCGGATTTTCTTTTGGGGATTATTTACGCGCCGGTGCAATCGCAAAATTGAGTAACGCGCTTAAAGGTTTGGAAAAAGCGGTGGAAGCAGGCGCTCATGTGCTTGGCATCTGCAATGGCTTTCAAATTTTGGTCGAGTCACGATTGCTCCCCGGCTATCTGCATGTGAACCAATCCCTCAGATTTATTTCCAAAAATGCGGCGCTCGAAGTGAAGGCGGAGGCCTATCCTTGGATTCAAAAGGAAGATATTGGAAAAGTTTGGCACTTTCCCATCGCGCATCGCTTTGGAAATTATCAAAAATCCAAAATCGATGCGCTCGATGCAAGTTCGCCGCTCTATTATTTCGGCGAAAATCCGAATGGCTCCGCGGAGGGAATAGCCGCAGTTTATCGACAATTGGGTAAGGGTTCGCTTTTTGCGCTCATGCCGCATCCGGAGCGAGCTTTCTTTGGCGAGACTCGAAACGCCGATGGGCAAAAGTTCTTCGAAAATGCCGTGAAGGCGGTGGCGCGAGCATGAGTATTGATTTGAAAGCACTCGCCTTGGCTTGCGGACTCACGGAGAAAGAATGGATTCATTTTCGGGAGACCTTGAAGCGCGATCCTTCTCCCACCGAAATTCAAATGATCGGAGTGATGTGGTCAGAGCATTGCTCGTACAAATCGTCGAAGCGATTTTTGAGACAACTTCGCACACATTCCGAAGCGGTGCTGCAAGGGCCGGGTGAGAATGCCGGCCTCGTAAGCTTGGATGACAAGCGTGCTATCGCGTTTAAGATTGAAAGCCATAATCATCCCAGTTTTGTGGAGCCTTTCCAAGGCGCAGCCACGGGCGTCGGCGGGATTTTGCGAGATATCTTTACGATGGGGGCTCGTCCGATCGCGCTCGGGAATTACTTGCGCTTTGGAGATTTTCGAAACGATTCAAAGCATAGACTGTTGTTGGAGGGCGTGGTGAGCGGAATTGCCCACTATGGAAATTGCATGGGGATCCCCACGACGGGCGGACACATCTCCACCAACAAGTGTTACTCCGGAAATATTTTGGTGAACGTTTTTGCACTCGGCGTGGTGGATCGCGCGAAGATCTTTAAATCGGCGTCGGCTGCCCCCGGTTGCTCGGTGATGATTTGGGGTGCTCGCACCGGTCGAGACGGTATTCACGGCGCATCGCTATTAGCGTCGGCGGATTTTGAGTCGTCAAAGACGCAAACGAAAGAGCAAAAGATTCGAGTGCAGGTCGGGGATCCTTTCAAAGAAAAGACGCTCATGGAAGCGACGCTTGAAGTGATGGATCAGCTTTCCGACAAGTTGATCGCCATTCAAGACATGGGCGCGGCCGGCTTGACTTGCTCGACGATGGAAATTTCCTTCAAATCCAATGTGGGAATGCGCGTGGATTTGAATCAAGTGCCCATGCGCGAAGAGGGGATGCAACCTTTTGAGCTTCTCCTTAGCGAATCGCAAGAGCGTATGCTCGCCGTGGTACAAAAAGGCTCCGAAGCGGCATTTCGAAAAATTATATTTGATAAATGGGGCTGCGAGTGCGCAGTCATCGGAGAAACGATCCCCGGCGATCGCTTGGAGATGTTTTTTAATGGTGAGAAAGTCGTCGATCTTCCCGTAATGGAAATTCAAGATCCACCCCCTGCCGATTTGCCAGAACCTGCATGGGTGAATCCGACGGTAAATTTAAATGCGCCCACTCCTTCGGATGTCAAAAAGGAACTCGAGGTTTTGCAATTGCTTTTGAAGCATCCGAGTATCGCGTCGAAGAAAAATGTTTTTGAACGCTATGACTCGACGGTGGGCGCTTCTACCGTTCTCGGTCCTGGCCATGATGCCGCAGTGATTTGGGCCGACGAGGAAGGCAAAGGCAATCGAGGAATTGCATTCAAAGGGGTGGCCGATGAAGATCACTATCAAATCGATCCGCTCTACGGGGCTCAGTCCGCGCTCCTCAAAGGAATTCGTGCGCTAGCATGTGTCGGTGCCAAAGCGATTGCTTACAGCGACGGCGTAAATCTTGGAAATCCCACGACGCCCAAAGTCCAAGGAGCGCTTGAGAGAACGGTGAAGGGATTGAACCTCGCTGCTGAAGTTTTTGATACGCCCTGCATCTCGGGAAATGTATCTCTCTACAATCAGACAAAAACGGACGGTGTGAGCCGCGATATTTTTCCGACGACATTTGTGATGACCGTGGGCGCGCTCGACGATGTGCGATTGGCGAGACCTTCCATTTTTCAAAAGGCGGGGTCTGAAGTTTGGATGGTGGATATTCATGAACCCTCTTCGGTAGAGACGCTGCCGGGCGGATCGGCCTATGCCCGGATCATTTTGGAAGATGCCAATTTGGCCGCTCATCTGCCCCCGATCGATCTATCAGGCGAGAAGCGTTTGCAAAATGCACTTCTTTCTGCCCAAGCATCGCAATTGTTCCTAAGCTGTCGCGAAGTTTCTCAAGGGGGATTGGCCGTCGCTCTTGCAAAGGCGTGCTTCAAAGAAAATGGACAGGTTTGGGGCTTCGATGGGGATTTGAGTAAGAGTCAAAGCCGGCGCGACACCCTGCTTTTTGGTGAACAACAAGGCCGAGTGATTGTGGAAATCGATGCTTCCAATCGTGCTCTCTTAATGAAGCTCGGAATGGATTTTAAACTTCAGTTGAAGCGCCTTGGCACTGTGGCAAAGGAGCCTGTCTATCGAGTCAGGCCATCGCTGAGCGGAGCCACGGATGAGCTTCGAGAGATTTGGGAGTCCGTTTTTTAATGAGTAAGGCGTCTTCGATCGTCAAGCCACTGTCAGCCGAGTCGGCGGACCAAATGCGAGACAAATGTGGAGTGTTTGCCGCTTGGGATGTTCCCGAGGCGGCGCATCTCACCTACTTGGGATTATTTGCGCTCCAACATCGGGGGCAAGAAGGGGCGGGCATTATCACCTCCAATGGCGAGCGTCTCATCGGTCATCGCGGCCAAGGACTCGTCTCTCAAGTTTTTTCCAAGAATGAGCTGAACCAACTGGCCGGAAATCGCGCCATTGGACATGTGCGCTATTCCACCGCAGGGGGAAGCCACGCCAAAAATCTTCAGCCACTTTGGGTGGAATCTTCTTTTGGAGAAGTGGCAGTCGCTCACAATGGAAATTTGACGAACGCTCTTCATCTTCGCCGGGATTTGGAAAAAAAGGGCAGTGTTTTTCAGACCAATGTGGATACCGAAGTGATTTTGCATCTCCTCGCGCGAAGTGAAGGGGCGACGCTTCGCGATCGACTCACTAAAACGCTCAGTCAAATTGAAGGAGCATTTAGCCTCACGCTATTTGTTCGCGAAGGAGCAGAGACCAAACTTTTTGTGCTGAAGGATCCTCACGGATTTCGTCCCCTTGTACTTGGAAAATTGCAAAATGGTTTTGTCGCAGCTTCGGAATCGGTGGCCTTCGATCTCATTGGAGCGGATTTTGTCAGGGAGTTAGAGCCTGGCGAAGTTCTGGAATTTTCAGAGAAAGAGGGGATGCAGTCGTGGTTTTTGCCGGAGAGGCCAAAGCCAGCTCCGTGCGTGTTCGAGTGGATTTATTTTTCGCGTCCTGATTCCGTCGTCTTTGGAAAATCAGTTTATGAGATGAGAAAAAAGATGGGAGCGCTTTTGGCGGAAGAGGATCGAAAGAAGGGATTCAAAGCCGATATGGTCATTGGTGTTCCGGATTCTGGAATTCCTGCCGCAATCGGCTATTCGCAGGAAAGTAAGACGCCTTTTGAAATGGGAATCATTCGAAATCATTACATCGGCCGGACTTTCATTGAGCCCCATCAAATGATTCGAGATTTCTCGGTGAAGATTAAACAAAATCCTCTGCCTGAAGATCTCAAAGGAAAAAGGATTGTGGTGGTGGATGATTCGCTCGTGCGGGGGACGACTTCCAAAAAAATTAACACGCTGCTTCGAGAAGCCGGCGCGGCAGAAATCCACATGCGAATCTCCGCGCCTCCGACCATTTCTCCCTGCTACTACGGAATCGACACGCCCGAGCGGCAGCAGCTTATCGCAGCCAGGCAGTCCGTTTCGGAAATTCAGTCGTTCTTGAATGTGGATTCTCTCAAGTATCTAGATTTGGCTTCCTTGTACGAAAAGTTAGGAACGAAAACCTCCATGTGCGACGCCTGCTTTTCCGGTAAATACCCCGTCGAGCCGAAAGATAATTTACTCAGGGTTTAGCCACTGATGCCCTTTTTGAGGGTCCACCGATCATTATAATAATCACGGTCTTTCTGCTTGCGGCGGGCGAGTGCTTGGCATTGATTAAGCAATGCTTAAGAGACATATGAAAATATTGGGATTTATCTCAATCCTTGCTGTTGAGTTTGTGTATGCGATGGATAATCCATTGGTACCACTGACATCCGGCTCCGGGTGTACCGCGATGGTTAGATCGGTGCCTTCTCCGACACCTGCTCAAAAACCTTTCTTTCAAAAATGGAACTTCCCAGATTTCATGGCAAGCCAGATACAGGCAGATGGCGCTCTTCTTATAGGAAATAGGTACGATTAATCGAAGAATCGTTCTTATCNNTTTCAAGCCTTGGTCTTTTACAGACTTTCAAACGCCTCTCTGGGAGAAATATTTTAGAAATCGTGGGGATGAAGTCGGTGGTGAACTTCTGGAATTCGTGGATATTCATACAGCTAAAAATGGTCGCTGGGGTGTTTTTGCAATTCGAAAGGACCTCGCCTACGGCGCTCTCTATATGGT